>NZ_JBNDKT010000025.1:0-128529 GCF_050435685.1 Paraburkholderia sp. GAS448 | reverse complement strand
TCCAGTTCCTTCAGATAGGTCTTGTTATCGAGCTTGTCCGCTCGCGTCCCGTCTCTCTTCTTCTCCTCTTCAGGCACCTTGGACATGATTTCACCCTCCATACCTTCCAGCCGCTGCGGAATTGCGCCCTTCCGCCCACTATCGGCGTCTCGCAAGCACCCGGCAATAGGACTTTAGACCGATGGTCAGTGGGTCGCGGCGGCCCGAATATGTCCGGGTATGCATTTGTGTGCGGTGAACATTGCACAGGCTGGCTCGACGAATCGGTATCCCGTCGCACGCCGTATAACGGAGATTCCGGGCTGCTTGACGGGACAAGGTGAGGAGTATCCAATCTAAAGCCCGTTTACGCCGGACTCGCGATGGCCGCGCTCGGTGTCGCCCTGATCGTGATGGTGAAAGCGCTGGGTGGCTAGCGCTTTCACCCTGCGGGCGATCCTGCGTTGTATCGCTGCGTGGTGTCAGAAGCGGCGGCGGTCTGGGTCCCGCAGCGGGTCGGGACTTTTTTGGGTCTGACGCAAAATGCCCTGATCGTCGAACAGGAAGTTGTAGAGGAGATATGTCACGTTGTTTTCGACGTACCGATACGACCATACTTCCCGATTCGACAAACGGAAATATGAGGTCTCCATGGGCTTGCCGAAATTGATCAGGACATCATTGCGGGTCCATTTGCCGATCTCCGCCCGATAGAACTCGCTTGACTGTAACACCTGCCGCACGTTCACAATCTTTCCGGACGCGTCCACGTCCGCCGCGACTGTCGTCGAACCCATCGGCTGGGTCGGCCACATGAGCCGTTTGCCGCCATTCGGCAAATCATAGACCTCTCGGGGCGGTCCCAGACGGGCGATGATCGCCGACTGGTCCTCGCCAGCCTGGAATTGTTGCCAGGGCTGTGCGCACGCAGCGGCGATCAGCACAGCGGCACAGAGCGCCGAAGCACGCCATACAAGGGCGCGCGCCCCTGTGATCGACGAGACCGACACCCAAACACGTCCAAACCAGGTCGACATGGCTTCCTCCCTTCCCATGTTCAGCCGTCGAAGCTCGTGGCTCGTGGCTCGTCGACCTTTTCGTCGACTGCACGCGTAAAACGTGGACCCGTCGCCTTGGATTCGTCGCAGCACAACATGTCCCGAGTCAGGAAATGCGTGCATCCGCAACCTGGCCGGTAGGTGTGGGAACCTGTGGGCGCTGCCGATCGAAGATCACGGCGTCGATCAGCGCCCCCCGTCCTCCCAGTCCTTCCAGTCCACCTCGTGAGTCGCCAGATAGCGGCTGACGGCTGCGCCCAAGGTCGGAAAAAATGCGACCTCGCCAAGCCGCGCGAACAGACCGAAACGCTTCAGTTTGTCCTTGACCGGGTCCTTCATCTCTGCAACGCACAACTGAATGCCGGCCGCGTGCAGGGTGTCGTCGAGTTCGGCCAGCATGTCGGCGGATGTCACGTCTACGCTGGTGACAGGTTCCGCCGCAACGACAAGCCATCGCACAGGCGTCGGTGATGTATCGACGGCATCCAGCACGCGGTCCTGGAACGACTCGGCGTTGGCGAAAAACAGCGGTGCATCCCAGCGAAACAGGACGAGGCCGGGAATGAGGCGCGCGTCGGGATAGCGCGTGATGTCATGGTAGCCCTTGATACCTTCGGCGCGTCCCAGAATCGCGGAGTACGGTCGCCATGCATCCCACAGAAATTCAATGACGGCAATCACGATGGCAAGGCCGATGCCCTGAATCGCACCCAGCACAGCCACACCGATAGTGCAGACGATTGACAGCCAGAATTCCCACCGCTGTATGCGATAGATTCGTCGTAAATCGACGACCTCGATGAGGCCGATGGCCGATGCGATGACGACAGCAGCCAATGCGCTGTTAGGTAAATTCCGCAGCAGATCTGGCGCCACCATTAGTAGCATGGCAACAGCGAGCGCGCCAACAACTCCAGTCATCTGTGTTCTGGCGCCTGCAGTCTCAGCCACCGGGGTACGGGACGAACTGCTGCTGATCGGGAAGCCCTGGAAGAACCCGGCGGCCAGGTTGGCGAAACCGAGTCCGACCATTTCCTGGTTCGGGTCGACATAGGTACGGGTTCGGGCGGCATAGACACGAGAGAGCACACTGGTGTCGGCAAACGAGACTAGCGCGACAGCGCTTCCGCCGATTACGACAGGAACGATATCGGCTGCGTTGATCCACGGGATAGCGAAACCGGGCAGACCTCTTGGGAGGCTGCCAAGGACCGCAACCCCAGCGCGTGCAGCAAGGTCCAGCATGCCAACGACAATGGTTGCGCCTGCTACGGCGATAAGGATACCCGGCAAGCGCTTGTTGCCCTTGAGCAACAGAATGACCACCAGCGTGGCTGAGCCGACCATGAATGTGGTCCAGTTGGTCTTGCCATCCAGCACCGCATTGCCAATGGCCCACAGGCTTCTGAGCGGTCCCTCTGCCTTGACCGAAAAGCCGAACAGCTTGGGTAGCTGGCTAACCAGGACCGTCAGCGCGATGCCGTTCATGTACCCGTAGCGAATCGGTTTGGAAAGCAGTTCTGTAATGAAGCCAAGACGTGCCACGCCGGCCAGAATACACACCGCTCCTGACACGATCGCCATCATGCCCGCAAGGGCGACTGCGCGATGCGGATCGCCGCCAGAAAGTGGCAGGACGACGGCAAGGATGACGGCGGCCAGAGAAGAATCCGGCCCCAGCACAAGAATCCTGCTTGGTCCGAACAACGCGTAAGCGAGCAGCGGAAAGATGGTCGCATAGAGGCCACAGATGCCCGGTACACCTGACGCCACCGCGTAGGCGATGCCCACGGGCACCAGCATCGTGGTTAACACCAGTCCGGCCACAATGTCGTGCCGCAGCCAGGCCGCCTGGTAACCGCGCAACGTACGAAGTCCCGGCAGCCAGCGGCCCAGGCCAGTCTGATCGGCCGCCTTGACCCGGCGTGCGATTCGGCCTGGTTCCGGAAGCGGGGACGAAAAATCCGGATTGCTCATAAGACCGTGGCCACCTGATAGTCAGCGCAGTTGCGCCGAATGAAAGGCAAGAGTCGAGATACGGGTCTTGACGTTGGCCGCTTCGACGCGACGGGGACACCAGGTACGCAAAACCCCTGATACGGACGCGCCCACTAGCAACTATGCCTGCTTTACCAGTTCGAATCTGGATTGTCAATTAATGCTTTGGTACTCATCGACAGGCGCGACCTGCAGCATCGTCGCCATCGTGCACGCAGTCTCTTGCCGTCGACAGTAAAACCCACCGACCGTGCGATCTGTGATTTGCGTCAATTCTTAAAGCACACTACTATTACAGTGGGGTGCCAGTACAACCATATTTCATATAAGCCCTCTCGCGTCGCGCGCGTCCGACGATCTCGACCAGCGCTGTTATCTGCGCAATACAAATAGAAATAAAAATAAAAATAAAAATAAAAATGCTGAATTTCTTTGGGCTCGGCTACGAGTTGCATTCATTGCGACTACTTTGCTCGGGGCCTGCTATTCGACACGGCAAAGCGGACGTCCGGGGCGGCATTCGCATTTGCCAGAGAAACTGTCATCCGGGTCGTTGAACGCAGCGTTGTTTGCCGCGCCGGAAACCCGCCCGGCCTTTCTCGCCCTCCCAATTCAGGAGACGCATGATGAGCACGGAGAGGATCAACCTCGGGGTTCATTCCGAGGCGGGCAAGCTGCGCAAGGTGATGGTGTGTTCGCCGGGACTGGCGCACCAGCGTCTGACGCCCGGAAACTGCGACGAACTGCTTTTTGACGACGTGATCTGGGTCGGTCAGGCCAAGCGCGATCATTTCGATTTTGTGACAAAGATGCGCGAACGCGGCGTTGAAGTCGTCGAGATGCACAATCTGCTTACCGAGACCGTTAAAAACCCCGAAGCGCGAACGTGGATCCTCGAGCGTAAGATCCGCCCGAACACGACTGGCGTGGACCTCGCCGGCGAGGTGGTGAGCTGGCTCGACGGTCTTGAACCGCGCCGGCTCGCAGAGTTCCTGATCGGTGGGGTGGTCGTAGAAGACATTCCGGATTCCGAACACAGCAATACGCTGAAGATGTTCCGCGAGTACCTCGGATACTCCAGTTTCGTGGTTCCGCCCCTGCCCAATAGCATGTTTACGCGCGACACGACGTGCTGGATCTACGGCGGCGTCTCGCTGAACCCGATGTACTGGCCGGCACGCCGCCAGGAAACGCTGCTCGCCGCCGCCATTTACAGGTTCCATCCCGACTTCGCCGGTGCGAAGTTCGAGACCTGGTACGGCGACCCCGACGTCGATCACGGATTCTCCACACTCGAAGGCGGCGATGTGATGCCGGTCGGAAAAGGCGTGCTCCTCGTTGGCATGGGCGAGCGCACGAGCCGGCAGGCAATCGGTGAACTTGCCCAGTCGCTGTTCGCCAAGGGCGCGGTTGAACGGATCATCGTGGCGGGCCTGCCAAAATCGCGGGCAGCGATGCACCTCGATACGGTGTTCACATTCTGCGATCGCGACCTGGTCACGATCTATCCGGACGTCGTGAAGGAAATCGTGGCCTTTACCGTGCGTCCGGACGACGCAAGTCCATCCAGGCTCCATGTGACGCACGAGGAAAAGCCGTTCATGGACGTGGTAGCCGAAGCACTGGGGCTGACCAAGCTGCGGGTTGTGCAGACGGGGGGAAACCGTTTCGCCGCCGAGCGCGAGCAATGGGACGACGGCAACAACGTCGTATGTATCGAACCCGGCGTGGTAATCGGCTACGACCGCAACACTTACACCAATACGCTGCTTCGCAAGGCCGGCGTCGAAGTCATCACGATCACGGCAAGCGAACTAGGGCGCGGCCGCGGTGGTGGCCATTGCATGACCTGCCCGATCATCCGCGATCCGGTCGACTAATGGATTGGAGATGGCCCGCCCCTCTACCGCAACGCAACATCGACTCTACATCCGAGGACCATCATGGCTTTCAATCTGCACAACCGGAATCTTCTTAGTCTGATGCATCACTCGAACCGTGAGTTGCGTTACCTGCTCGACCTCTCACGTGACCTGAAACGTGCCAAATACACGGGTACGGAACAACAGCATCTGAAGGGCGTCAATATCGCACTCATCTTCGAAAAAACCTCGACGCGCACCCGCTGTGCGTTCGAAGTCGCCGCCTACGACCAGGGCGCAAACGTGACGTATATCGATCCGAACTCCTCGCAGATTGGACACAAGGAGAGCATGAAAGATACGGCGCGCGTACTCGGACGCATGTACGACGCGATCGAGTATCGGGGGTATAGCCAGGAGATCGTCGAGGAACTGGCCCAGTATGCGAACGTGCCGGTGTTCAACGGCCTGACCGATGAGTACCACCCTACCCAGATGCTTGCCGATGTGCTGACCATGCGGGAGCACAGCGACAAGCCGTTGACTTCCATCAGCTACGCGTATCTCGGCGACGCCCGCAACAACATGGGCAATTCACTGCTTCTGATCGGCGCGAAGCTCGGCATGGATGTGCGCATAGCGGCACCGAAGACGCGTTGGCCGCATGAAGAGCACATCGCGACATGCAGCAAGTTCGCCGAAGAAAGCGGCGCGCGCATCACGGTGACGGAGGACGCCAGGGCCGCCGTTAAAGGGGTGGATTTCGTGCACACGGATGTGTGGGTTTCGATGGGCGAGCCGGTGGAGGCATGGGGCGAGCGAATCGGGGAACTGCTGCCGTACCAGGTGAACATGGAACTCATGAAGGCCACGGGGAATGCCCAGGCCAGGTTCATGCATTGCCTGCCTGCGTTTCACAACAGCGAAACTGCGGTCGGCAAGAAGATTGCCGCCCAGTATCCGGCGCTTGCCAATGGTATCGAAGTCACCGAGGAGGTATTCGAGTCTCCGCTGAACATTGCATTCGAGCAGGCGGAAAACCGCATGCATACCATCAAGGCCATCCTCGTGTCGACGCTCGCCGAGATCTGACTGGCGAGCTGTCGTACGACGCCGGCTGGCGCGCGGGCGCAGGCATTTCCGATGCCCGCGCAGCACGCCGCCGGGAATACAACAGACGAGGTGGATCATGCGAATTGTGATTGCATTGGGCGGCAACGCGTTGCTGCGCCGCGGCGAACCATTGACGGCGGAAAACCAGCGCGAAAACGTACGGACCGCGGCACAGCAGATCGCGCAGATTGCTACCGACCATGAACTGGTCATAGCACATGGCAACGGCCCGCAGGTGGGTCTGCTGGCGCTTCAGGGCGCGGCGTACAAGGATGTCGCGTCGTATCCGCTCGACGTGCTCGGAGCCCAGACGGAAGGCATGATCGGGTATCTGATCGAACAGGAACTGGGTAACCTGCTGCCCTACGAGGTGCCGTTCGCGACCATTCTGACCCAGGTCGAAGTCGACCCGCACGACCCGGCCTTTCAGCACCCGACCAAGCCGATTGGCCCGGTCTACAGCAAGGAGGAAGCGGAGCGCCTTGCGAAGGAGAAAGGCTGGGCCATCGCACCGGACGGCGACCGCTTCCGCCGCGTCGTGGCCAGCCCGCGCCCGAAACACATCTTCGAAATCCGGCCGGTCAAATGGTTGCTCGAACACGGCACCATCGTAATTTGCGCGGGCGGCGGCGGTATCCCGACGATGTACGACGACAAACACAAGCTTCTCGGCGTGGAAGCCGTCATCGACAAGGACCTGTGCTCGGCACTGCTCGCCGAAGAACTCGAAGCTGACATGCTGATCATCGCCACCGATGTCGACGCGGTCTTCGTGGACTGGGACAAGCCCACGCGCAAGGCGGTTTTTGAAGCCCATCCGGACGAACTGGAGAAACTGGGCTTCGCCGCCGGATCCATGGGACCGAAAGTGGCGGCTGCGATCGGCTTCGCCCGCAACACGGGAAAGGATGCGGCGATCGGCGCACTGTCGGACATCGTCGCCATTACGGAGCATCGCGCAGGAACACGCGTGAGCACCGCGGCCCAGGGTCTCCGATATCGGGAATAACGGGGCTTAACGCGCAAGCGAAGATCGTGTACTCGCGCAGGCGGCCGCTATCGACCGCCTGACCGGGGGATGCTGGATACGAGAAGTGGCTTTTGCGGACATTCGTAGCCGCCTGACGAGGCGTTTCACGGAAGGCGATCACGTGAGTCGCGTCCACGCTGAGGCGCTCAATTAAAGGAGATGTGCCGTGTCCATTCCAAAATCTTCGCCCGCGCCCGGATCGGCGCCCGCATCGGCATCGGCATCTGCATCGTCGAACAAGCTCAGGCTCGGTGCGCTGATTGCACTGGTCGTCGGGTCGATGGTCGGGGGAGGCATCTTCTCCCTGCCACAGAATATGGCTGTCAGCGCCGATGTAGGCGCTATTCTCATCGGCTGGGCCATCACCGCTATCGGGATGCTCACGCTTGCGTTCGTATTCCAGACGCTTGCCAACCGGAAACCCGAACTCGATGGCGGCGTCTATGCATACGCGAAAGCGGGCTTCGGCGATTACATGGGCTTCGGTTCCGCGTGGGGTTACTGGATCAGCGCCTGGCTTGGCAACGTAGGATATTTCGTCCTGCTCTTCAGCACCGCTGGCTATTTCTTTCCAGTGTTCGGCGAGGGGAACACGCCGATCGCCATCGTCTGCTCATCGGTACTGCTTTGGGGGGTGCATTTCCTCGTTTTGCGCGGCATCAAGGAAGCCGCGTTCATCAATCTGGTGACAACGGTTGCGAAGATAGTGCCGCTATGCGTATTCATCGTGCTCTGCGTGTTCGCGTTCAGTTCTAAAACGTTCTCGGCTGACTTCTGGGGCCTGCATAACCCCAAGCTTGGCAGCGTCACCAACCAGGTACGGAACATGATGCTGGTGACGGTGTGGGTATTCGTCGGCATCGAGGGCGCGAGCATCTTCTCGGCACGGGCCGAGCACCGCACGGACGTGGGCAAGGCAACCGTGATCGGCTTCGCTGGCGTGCTCCTTATACTGATGCTCGTGAACCTCCTGTCGCTCGGCGTCATGACGCAACCGGAACTGGCGGCCCTGAAGAACCCATCGATGGCTGGTGTGCTCGAACGCGTCGTGGGCCATTGGGGTGCCATTCTGGTCAGCGTCGGACTGGTTATCTCGCTTGCGGGTGCGTTGCTGTCATGGGTCCTGTTGTGCGCGGAAATCATTTTTTCGGCGGCGCGCGACCATACGATGCCGGGTTTCCTGCATAAGGAAAACGCGAAGGGTGTCCCTGCCAACGCACTCTGGCTCACGAACGGAATGATTCAGGTCTTTCTGGTGATTACGCTGTTTTCGAAGGGCACCTACCTGTCTCTGATCTATCTGGCGACATCGATGATTCTGCTTCCGTACTTCTGGTCCGCCGCTTACGCGTTGCTGATCGCGGTACGCGGCGAAACATACGAGCTCGCAAGCCGGCAACGCCGCAATGACATGGTCATAGCGGCTATCGCGGTGATCTACGCAATATGGCTTCTGTACGCCGGCGGCCTCAAATACGTGCTGCTGTCGGCGCTTCTATACGCGCCCGGCGTGCTGCTGTTTTACAAGGCGAAGCGCGAGATTGGGCAGCCGGTATTTACCCATGTGGAGAAGGGTATCTTCGCGGCAGTGATGATCGGCGCCGTCATTGCCGCATTTGGTTTGTATAAGGGCTTTCTCACGCTCTGATTGATGGAGGACCAGGATAAGCGTGGAAACGACCAGATTCGGCGCTCATTCCAAAGAAGGCAAACCGTATCAGATCAGGATGCGTTCGCCTGGGCGTGGTCATCAGCGTCTTACGGCTGCTGTTTGATGACGTAGTCGTCAAACAGCAGGACACACGAAGCGCTTTGGGTGGCTGATTCAACATGTGGACGCTTGCTTAACCGCGATCGGCCGGTCGCGCATCACCTCGCCGGGTAGGGCGTGCGTGGATTGGGGCGCTGTGCTGGACGACATTGATGACGGTCATCCACCGAACAGGCAATACGGAATCCTTATCAGGAGTGGATGCCATGTCTGCACAGAAAAAGAAGATGAACGTCGTTCAACTGACGTTCATCGTCACAGTGAACATGATGGGCTCAGGCATCATCATGCTGCCCGCCAACATGGCCAAGGTCGGGGCAATCTCATTGCTATCGTGGGTTGTGACGGCGGTGGGTTCGATGGCGATTGCCTATGGCTTCGCTCAGGCCGGCATCCTCAATCAGCGCGCCGGCGGCATGGCCGCCTACGCCGAGGACGCTTACGGCAAGCCCGGGTACTTCCAGGTGTTTTTCCTCTACTTTCTGTCGGTCGCCATCGCGAATGTGGCGGTCGCGAGTTCCGCACTGGGATATCTCGCGGCGTTCTTTCCGGGCCTCACCGGTTCTCCGACCGCCACCGCCATTGGCGTGATCGGCCTGCTGTGGCTCACCACCGTCGCGAACTTCGGTGGACCGAAGCTGACTGGGCAGATCGGCTCAGTGACAGTGTGGGGAGTCATCCTCCCCGTCGGGTTCATCTCCGTCGCCGGCTGGTTCTGGTTCCACGGCGGCACCTTCGCGGCCGCGTGGAACCCGAAGGGAATGCGGCTCGTGGAAGGCATGGGTTCGAGCATCTCGCTCACCCTGTGGGCGTTCCTCGGGATGGAGTCGGCGGTGCAGAACTCGTCAGCAGTCGAGAATCCGAAGCGCGACGTGCCGCTGGCCAGCCTGTTCGGGACGCTAGGCGCGGCGGTGATCTACATTCTGTCGACTGCGGTGATCCAGGGCATCGTGCCCAACGCCGATCTGGTGAAGTCCACCGGGCCGTTCGGACTCGCGTATGCACACATGTTCACCCCGCTAGTGGGCGACATCGTGATGGCACTTGCAGCGATGGCGTGTGTGGGATCCCTGCTGGGTTGGCAGTTCACGCTTGCCCAGACGGCGAAGGACGCGGCAGACAGCAACATGTTCCCTGCTGTATTTGGCAAGGCGAACCGCATGGGCGCACCGATTACCGGGATGGTCATCATGGGGGTGCTGCAGTCGCTGATGGCGCTGTCGACGATTTCGCCGAACCTGAGTGAGCAGTTCGAGGCGCTCGTCAACCTTGCTGTGGTGACCAATGTGCTGCCGTATATCGTCTCGCTGTCGGCCCTGTTCGTGATGATGCGCAATGCAGGTACGGAACCGGCCGTGTACCGGCGCAACACGGTCGTGACCGCCGTGGCGATGTTGTACTCCGTGTACGCGCTCTATGCCGCCGGCAAGGATGCCGTACTCGGCGGAATGCTTGTGATGGCGATCGGTTACGTGATCTTCGGCTTTATCGCGCCGCGTTTCACGAACCAGCGCGGCATTGCGCGTGCGGCTTCGGTGTCCGGCACCGCAGCACTCGTGGCCGCGATCGCCATGGCGGCCGCCTTCGCGCCGCCGCGGGCGCATGCGGCTGGCGCCGCCGCCGTGACGATTGCGCCGGCGGGCAACCTCGCGCGGATCAAGCAGTCGGGCAGAGTCGCCCTCGGCTATGTCAATGACGCGCGACCGTTCGCGTATCGGGACGATGCGGGTCATGCCGCAGGCTACGCCGTGGCCCTCTGCCAGAAGATTGCCGACCAGGTCAAAAGCGCACTCGGACTCTCCACGCTGGCTACGGAGTGGGTGCCAGTTACCGGCAGCGACCGCTTTCGTGCCGTGCAGGATCGGCGCATCGATCTGCTGTGCGGCGACGCCGACACGCTGACCGCCCGAAAGGAGATCGCGTTCTCGATTCCAGTTTACCCCGGTGGCATCGGGGCGATTCTCCGAGCGGACGCGCCCACCGGCCTGAAGGAAATACTAAGCGGCGCGCAGACCCCAGCTCACCCGCTCTGGCGCGCTGCGCCGGCGCAGCTCCTGTCGAAGCAGACCTTTGCCGTGGTGGCGGGTTCACCCACCGCGCGTTGGTTTGCCGGAAAACTTGCATCCTTTGATATCACCGTTACGCTCACTCCAGTCTCCGGCATTGACGCTGGCGTGCGGGCGGTGCTCGAACGCAAGGTGAATGTCTTCTTCGCAGAACGCGCCCTTCTGTTATCGAAGGCCAGGAGCGACCCCTCGGCGGGTGATCTGACGGTACTCGATCGCCACTTCACGTATCTTCCTGTCGCCATCGGGATGCCTCGGGGAGACGAAGACCTGCGTCTGCTGGTCGACCGGATACTCAGCCAGGCATTCGTGTCCGCGGATTTTCGCGCGCTGTACGCAACCTGGTTTGGCGAGCCAGACGAAGACGTTGAGCGATTCTTCCGGTTGAGCGCATTGCCGGAGTGAACGTAGATGGCGATCACGTCACCTTGCACGATCGCTGGACGCCTTCCAGTCTCCTGGTGTGTATCCCCATGAAGTATCGACCACGTCCCTGGCTAATCCTCTATCTTCGCCTGAACCCTCCCCTCCCTGATCGCGTGGACGAATTCCCGATAGTCACGCCGGTTCTGGGTACTGTAGTCCGTCGCGAATTCGGTAATCGCGTCGTCGAAGGTCTGCCCGGAACCCATGTACCCGGCGATCATTGCCGCATCACCCGAGCGGGCGTGCGCACGGGCCAGGGCGTGCGCGCACATCCGCCCGTACTGCCGTAACATCCCCGCTTCCCAGTCCTCGATCACTGCGGACATTTTCATGTCGCGAAGCTGACGGAGATAGAAATCGCGGCCGTTCTTCCCCCGGGTCCATCCGAGGAACACATCGCTCGCAGCCTGCATGATGCGCTGGCCCGCTATGACACGCTGGCCATGATTGGCATGCAGGCTCTTCCCTGCATAGGGTTCGAGTACCGAAGCGCGCGCCTCCTTGACCTGCAGGAAGAGCGGGTCGTTGTCCGCCGCCATGAAGAGGCCCACGCCGCACATCGTACCGACGCTGCCGACGCCGACCACCTTTATGGCCATATCGACAAAGTGAAACCTGTCGAACAGCACCCGTACATGCTCGGCCAGGCTCTCGCGATACGAGACAATGGCTTCGGCGTATCCCGACTCCAGACCCGGAGCCTGTCCTTCTGTCGGATGGAAGATCAGCGGTGGCTCGTCCTTGATCCTTGGCTTGATCCCTTCCTGCGAGACGAGTTTCGGATACAGAAAATCAGGCACTGTCTTGCGCCTTTCCGCTTCGATCCGCTCCGCGAGCCGCTTGCGCGCCGCTTCTACAATGGCCGGATCGCCCGAGCGATCCTTATACTTTTGCAGGTCGATTTTGTCGTACCAGACATCCAGCACCCGCATCCCGGCGTAATCGTGCATCCGTTCGCGGTATTCGCGAACGAGATCCATGGTCGCCCGTGCTGTGTCGCTGTGGGGCAGCGCCAGATGCTGCGCTGCGATCACCACACTGGCGGCAAGCCGCTTGAGATCCCACTCAAACGGTGCCGGCAGCGTTTCGTCGAGATCGTTGATGTCGAAGATCACGTTGCGCTCCGGCGTCGCGAAGCCGCCGAAGTTCATCAGGTGCGCATCGCCACACGCCTGAACACGGATTCCGCTTGCAGGTGTCATGGAAAGGTCGGCGGCCATCAGTGCGGCCGCACCGCGATAAAACGCAAACGGCGACGCGGACATGCGCCCGAAGCGGATCGGGATCAGCTCCATCATGCGGCCTTCGTTGGATGCGATCAGGATCTCGACCGGGTCACGGCGATCCGTGGCGGGCTTCCATCCCGCCTGCGACACCCGCGGTACCGTGTCGCGCAGCGCCCGTCCTTGCGCCGCGCGTTCATCAGCGGTGAGGTAAGGGGTTTCTGTTCGAAGCTCGGCACTTGAGTGCTTGCGCGTAACGGCTTTGTCCATGACTATCCCCTTTCTGCATTTGCTGGCGCGAACTACTGCATGTTCGAGAGGCCGACGCTCGATGCCGAGCGATCTTTACGCTTCCGCGACTGTGTTGTCGGGAGTCGGACCTGCCATTGATGCCGTTTGCAACCTAGATCTGGCCTGCGTTGCCCCCGAGTCGGCGGGGGCCGTGGTGCCATCTCAGCCGAGGCCACCCACGATGGCGGCCATGCCGACGATGACTAGCGCGCCGATGGCTGCACGGACATTGTCACTTGCGGTGGCATCGTCACGCTGCATCGCGTCGCAGGCGCCTTAGCTATGTCTCGTCCATGCGGACAAAACACCACAGCGCCGGAAGAATAGTATGGCGGTCGAACCTTTAACCTTGTCCTCCTCCACGCGCATTCCGACCGCGCCAGTGGCCTGCACATCGCGCAGCAGTGCGATCGCCCGCAGGAACTCCGGATCCGCCTCCCGTGTCATCCCTGCAGCCGTTGAGCGATTGCGCACGCCGTTGAGCGATTCCACCGTCATGCCCAACAGAAAGTCCGCCGCGTAGCCGCTCTGGAGCAGGAAGAAGATGTTCTTGGGATCGATCGGCTCGAGCAACCCGCGCAGGAATTTCTGCCCGGTTGTCGGTGTATACGTGATGGTGGGCCGGTCCGTATAAACGCCTTGTACTCCCGCCGCAAGGAAATTGCCTTGCACCGCTCTCTCCGTCGAAAGGGTGCCGTTCACCGATACACCGGTTTGCAGCGAGTAACCACTGACAACGGACGCCACGTCCACGAATACCGGCAGATCCAGATAGCGCAGCTTGACGATATTCAGCAGCGTTTGCTGTTTCCAGGAGTCGGCGATCGCCGCGCTATAGTCGAAGCGGTCCGCAACAATAGTTGTGGGACCGAGCGATGTGCAACCCGAAAGTAGCGCGCACACCGCGAGGCACACGCGAAAGTGCCGGGTGACCTGGCGAGCGGGGTCGCCAGAGCTACTGTCGGACCCCTTGTGACGTACCGAATCCATGGCTATCCGGGTTCCCAGCGTATTCGTTGATCAAATGCTGCTCGTCTTCCCAAATCGGAATCGGCTTCCATCCTGAGAGCCCCGTCGCTGCATGCGCCGGACCCGCCCATAATGCACTTGCACGGTGGTGGGATTCGAGGCGTGATCCCATCACAACGACGGCATGGGTGGCTTGCACCGCCGCGGCCTGCCTCACGGCGAGCACCGCACATGCAATTGCTTTTCAATGCCGCGTGTCGCCTTCCAAAATGAAATCGGTAAGCTGGTAGATCAGGCGCAAGTTTCCGAGGCTTCGAGCGCTACCCACGCACCGACGCTCGGGTAGCCACGCCTCCCTTGAACTCATAATCGAATCGGTCTACCGAGTAATTGATTCAGAACGCGACAATCTTGCCCAGAATTGCGAGGTAACGTCGACGTACTATCCTTATAGGCACCAGAAGAACATCCGCGATTCGCGCAACCTCGGTCACGAATGGTACGACTCGCTCATGGCTCAGCCTTGCAAGTCGCGAAACGAGAGTGGGCGTGCAGGCGGGGACGCCAACGACAGGAACAAGAACAGAGTTGTCAGCACCATGATCCATATCCGCCGCGAGCATGACGGGTGTTCCTGAGCGCAGTAGACCTACAATCTTCCTCGCGCTCGTTGCGCGTTCAATCATCTTTGCGACAAACCTGCCGTGTTGCCGCCTGGCGAGGTCGCACAGGCGTGTATTCGACATGTGTGTATACAAGGAGGCCGCAGGCTGGCGCATCGAGTAAAGGATGCACCGACCTCGATGGCCGCGAAGTTAAAGCCCATCGAAATGGCAAACGAGTCACGGACCCGGTGCAGTAGACCGAGCGGGCGCACGCAGCATCGACATGGCGTCGTTGAATACGTCTCACATATGATCACCGCTTTCAGACTAGTACATCTTGCAGCAAGTAGTCACGGGAAATTCGCATGATGACACCTTCTCGACCACAGCGATCATTGGCGCTCCTGGATCGGTCGGCACAGCATCGACCAGTAAGATCGCTAGCGATATCGCGCGGCGGAATGGAGACGAGCGTCCGTCACTCGACAACTCCACCGCTACGTCGAACTGTATTAATCACTCACTTGAGGTTGACCGCTGTGTGGAGAGGCGAATCGATCAACGCGGGCAGAATGAGTTGCTACGCCCTGATTCGGGGACAGCGATCGTCCATCGTTGAAGCGATTCATGAAGCGTCCGACGAAATCCCGCCGCTGGCGCTGTAACGTATTGCGCCAGGCGGCGGACCCCGCAATCGTGTTGGAGTCCCCGAAAAAAAATGACCGAAATCAAGAATCGCACCGAATAACGGTCTATGTTAACAAGAGAGGCAGAAGCGCAACGCTCACGCCTTCTGGGAGCCGACGCATCAATGCCCGGCACGTTTCACGAATCATTGCTCGATTGACCAGCCGGCTTGCCGGCGTGTAATTCGGTGGGAGGGGCAGATGCGGAATGAATGGCCGCCGCCCTGTTGCAATTGGCACGTTGCCTCTGGATATTCTAAGGCAAAGTACGGAGCGTTCGACCATGAACATCCCCGCGCAGGACCACGGAAATGTGGTGTCGGGAGTCGCGTCCGTTGTCCGGAGGCTCACGAACGCATTGGGTGCCCAACGCGGCGAGCAGGAACGGGGGCCTCCCGCGATGACTGACGGAGTCATCTCGCACGTGCCGGAGAGCGATTCAGCAGCGCGCGAAATCCCTGTTGCACGGCTGCGTGAACGCAGCGCGTCCCCACAGGAGACGATGCGCAGGAAGCAGTCTGGCGCGCAGGCACACAGGCGGCGCGCCGGAACGCGTTTTGGCCGGGCCAGGAGATTGACGGCCGCACTGGCCGGATACGTGCCATGGTCTGGCCGTCGCCTTCAAGGCGCGACTTTCGATCCTGCAGCAGCGGACTTGCTGCCATTGCTAAATTTGATGCCGGGTGCGGTAATCGTCGTCGATGACGATTTCAGGGTTGTCCTTGCCAATGAACCTGCGGTGACACTTTTCGGACATACGGCTTCGGAACTGAGTGACATGTCCTTCGTGCAGTTGTTTCCCCGGATGCCCGAAGACAGCGCGGGAGAGCGATCGGGCAGGTCTGAACCCGGCGCGCCGGATGACGGTCGAGCAGCCTCTTGTGGGCAACGAATGGCCATCGCAAGAAGCAAGGACGGCTCCGAACATACAGTCAGCGTGAAATGCACGCGGTACGGACCGGATGGCGCATCCGCGTGGATCGTGATGATCGCCGACCCGTGCTCGCAGGCGGCGGCCCGTCGGGATGACCAGCAACGTGTCCATTTTTCACGCGTGTCCGAGCTAGGCGACATGGCGGCCGCGCTGGCCCATGAGATCAACCAGCCGCTCACCGCGATCCTGAGCAACGCGCGAGCAGCACAACGATTTCTGGAGTCGACCCCGCAAGACCAGGTCGACTTGCGGGAAGCGTTGGCGGACATCGTGGCCGATAGCTGCCGGGCGACCGAAATCGTGCGCAAGCTGAGGCAGTTCGTCGGGGAGGCTCCCCCTGAAACGCAGCCGCTCGATATGGGAAACCTGGCGCGCGAGGTAGCGCACCTCATGCGTCGCGATGCGCTCGCGCGGGGTGTGCACCTGACGCTGGATATTGCCGGGCAGGTGCCGCTGGTGCACTGCGACAACATCCAGTTGCAACAGGTCTTGATCAACCTGCTGCGGAACGCATTCGATGCGGTAGAGGGATGCCGTGCCGAAGATCGCGTGGTGTCGGTGAAAGTCAGCGCCGCGCCGCAAGGAAAGGGGGTCAGCATTACGGTGAGCGATCGCGGCCCTGGCCTGAACACGGATCAGATCGGCGAGATATTCAAGCCGTTCTTCACGTCGAAGCCGCACGGGATGGGGCTCGGCCTGTCGATCAGCCGCATGATCGTCACCCGGCACGGTGGACACCTGTGGGCCGAAAGCAACAGCGATCGGGGCGCAACGTTTCACCTCCTGCTTCCATCTGCGAGCGCGGCTGCAGTATCCGAGCTGCGTCAATCATGATGAACGGGGTGGCTTCCGTAGTGTTCGTCGTCGATGATGATGAACACGTC
Organism: Paraburkholderia sp. GAS448; assembly: GCF_050435685.1. Taxonomy (NCBI): domain Bacteria; kingdom Pseudomonadati; phylum Pseudomonadota; class Betaproteobacteria; order Burkholderiales; family Burkholderiaceae; genus Paraburkholderia; species Paraburkholderia sp. GAS448. Next base: position 111,634 of record NZ_JBNDKT010000025.1, on the reverse strand, counting down.
CGTACTGCTTTTGCACGGGTCATTCGCTCAGCCGGGTATCGCGTGGAGACGTTCGGAAGCGCGGAGGCGTTTATCGAACGTGCCGATCTCGCCAGCTGCCCCGCCTGTCTACTGCTCGACCTGCAGCTTCCGGATCTGAGCGGACTGGAGTTGCAACATCAACTACATGCCGGGCTGCCCATCATTTTCATTTCGGGGCACGGAGACCTCCATGTGGCCGTCGATGCGATGAAAGCGGGGGCATTGGACTTTCTGTCAAAGCCGGTGAGCGACACCGTCCTGCTCGACGCGATCGAGCGGGCACTAGAGCAGGCACGCCAGATATTCGAATCCCGCGTGGAACTGGCGGACATCCAGAGCCGCATGGATCATCTCACGCCACGCGAACGCGAGGTGATGATGCTCGTGGTGGAAGGCCGTTTGAACAAGCAGGTTGCAAGCGCACTGGGTGCTGCGGAAAAGACGATCAAGATTCATCGCGCACGTGTGATGGAAAAGATGAAAGCCGGTTCGATTGTCGAGCTGGTTCGTCTTGCGGACAAGGCCAGCTCCGCCCCGCCGACGGACGCCGGCAGCTAGCCGGAGGCCTTGTCGAGCGTCCGACTTTCGCATGACCCGGCTCAGCGTGGTTTTATCTCGTTCGAGTCCTCGCCGGAGCGTCAAGTCGCGCCAGGAATGCTTTCGCGATCACCTGAAGCAGCCAGCAAACGCGTCGGCTCCAGGCAGGGCGGCGACACCCATTAGTCAGCGGGCCGGTGTCACCTTGAGACCATCGACTGCATTGCATTGGTACCGAGACAGCGCATCTTGCAGCCTCGCGTGCAGGTCATCGCACGCGGCGGGGCCGGTCGAGAAGCTGGAGAACGAGGCAGGCATAGAGGGTCACTGCGATAAAAAGCCCCATGCGGACCGCGAAGGCACTCTGGACATCCTTGCCGGCCACGCTGTCCTGAACGGACTGGCCGAGCAGGATAATCATCGTGACGAGGCTGTTCAGCCAGAAGCCGGGACGGTATCGCTTCGGACTGGTGGCATAGAGTTCGCGGGCCACCAGCAGCCCGAACAGCAACATCCAGAGGAAGAACATCCACAGATGCACAAAAAGCCTCAGGGCGAACCAGAATGCGATCGCCAGCAGGCCGCCAAGCAGCGTAGACCCAAGCAGCTCCCGTGCTGCACCGCGAGCCCTCGTGGTGCAGCTCTGTCTGCCGAGGCTGACCGACTTCATGATAACCGGCATATAGCTGGCTGGATCGGTCAGTGCCAACAGGAAGGCGGGCAGTACGACCAGAGTGGCGCGTAGTGCCACCCGGGCGGCCTCCTCATCCGGCAGGGCCTGGGCAGCCGGCCCTGCCGGATGACTGGCAGGTTCGGGAAACAGCCAGTGGCTAAAGGCCAGCACCAGTACGGCGAGCAGGAGTCCTTTCACGAGCGCCCCCACGACCGTGACGGCAAGCTGGAAATCAGCCGTGCCTGCTGCGGAAATCATGGTCAGTCCGGCCACCAGAAAAGTAGCGACCAGATTGTTGCCCCCGCGCAGACCGTAGCGAAACGCGAGGAAAAGAAACAGGCTGATCAGCAGCACGCCCGAAATCGCGTAGTAGCGCAGCAAGGGGATGAACAGCAGGCCGCAGCCCGTCGTCAACATCACGATCAGCGCGAGGCCCAGCCCGGCCTTGAGTGATAGGGGGCGGTTCAGCGAGGCGAGGAGAAAGACAGCGAACACCGGCGCCACTACGGGAATCGGCAGGTCCAGCGCGAAGCTGATCGCGAGGCACAGCGCAGTCCCGCAGGCAAGACGCAGTGCGCGCTGATCGAGAGCCTCACGCTCATTGGGCACGGACGCCATTAGTAGATGTAGGAAATCCAGCTCATCAGATGCAGGAACAGGCGGCCCGGGAAATTGAGCGGGTTGCCCGGACTGGGAAACGCCATGACTTCGGCCTGGCCGCCGACGCGGATACCGCGGAGCGTGGGCACCTCGCCTGGAGCAAACTCGACGATCACCGGGAAGCGTTGAGCGGGACGCAGCCAGTCGCGGCTATTCTGCACGGTCGGCAGACTGCCGGGCGGCGTGCTCTGACCGGCGCTGATACCGTACCCGACGCTGCGCACGCGACCTTCATATACCTCGCCCGGCAGGGCGTCCAGCGCAATAGCGACCGGCGTACCGGGCTCGATATGGCCCAGGTTGTTCTCGGTCATATCCGCACTCACCCACACATCGTGAATCGCGATCAACGTCATGACCGGGCTGCCCGCGGCGGCGAACTGGCCGACGTCGGTGCGCAGATCGGTGATCAATCCAGCCGAGCGTGCCCGTACCTGCGTATTGGCAAGGTCCAGTTCGGCCTTTTCCACGGCGGCCGCCGCGCTACGAAGCTGGGCGTTTTCTGCTTCACTGCCCCCCTGCTGTTCGCGCGCGCGCTCCACCTCCGCGCGGGCCGCGGCAACCTGACTGACAGCCTGTTCGTGCGTTGCTCGCGCTATCTCGAGCCGGCGCAGCGAAACAGTCCCCTCGTCTTCGCGGTACAGCCGTTCGAGTCGCTCACTATCCTGACGCGCCTTGACTTCATTCGCCATGGCGGCACGCAACGAGGCCTGCGCTGAATCGATACCTGCGGTGCTGGCTCCGATCTGACGCCGGGTCGATTCGAGGTCGGCCCGTGCGCGGTCAAGCGTGATCCGGTACTGCTGCGGATCCACTTCGAAGAGCGTGGCTCCAGCCTTTATTTCCTGATTGTTGTGCACGAGCACCCGGATGACCCGCCCCGAGACTTCGGTGGCCACCGGAACAACGTAGGCTTGCACCCTCGCCTGCTGCGTGTATGGGGTGAACCGGTCGGCCAGCAGGTACCAGACGAGGCTCACGCCGATCAGACAGACGACCCACTTCACCCCCTTCCCCGCCCGGTCGGCGGTGGGCGCGGGCTTCTCCGGCGGCGTGGCCGCAGGGGGTTGCGGGGTGTCACTCACCGGGACCTCCCTGCGGCGCGGCATGGCGGGTGGTAATGGACGGCGGGTCCGACTCGTTAAGCATGTCGCCCCAGTCGGTGCGCTGCTGCATCTGTCGACGGGTGTCAGGGTCGACCAGCGGCGCCCCGGTGTACCAGCCACCGCCGACGGCTGTGTACAGGGCGATCAGACTGCCCACCGCATTGCTGCGGTTCACCAGGTAGGCGTCCTGCTGCGAGGAGAGCGCACTCTGGGCATCCAGCACCCGCTGGAAGTCCGAATACCCCTCGCGGTAGATGGTGTTGGCGAGTGTCAGCGAGCGCCGCGCGGCCATTTCTGCGTCGTGCAGGATGCTATCGCGCTGCAGTGCCATGATGAGTCCAGTGGCGGCGTCGTCCGCCTCGCGCGCCGCCTCGCGCACGGTATTCTGGTATGCAACGATCAGTTCCTGCAGACGTGCGTCCTGAACCCTCACGTTGTTCACGATCCTGCCGTGGTCGAACAGGTTCCAGCTCACGCTGGGGCCGGCGAACAGCGCTAGCGTATTCGGCGCGCCCGCCGCTGACGATGCGGTCCAGGCAAGGGTGCCCAGGAGGGTCACCGAAGGGTAGAGATCGGCCTCGGCCACGCCGATCAGCGCCGACTGCGAAGCCACCTGCAGTTCCGCCGCGCGGACATCGGGGCGTCGCAGCAGTAGATTGGCGGGTACGTCCTGCAGCACCGCATGATCGACGAGTGGAATCACGCCTTCTTTCTCCGGCTGCTCCGCTAGTTCGGGGAGGGGTCCGGGTGGCCGGCCGATCAGCACGGACAGCGCATGCTGGGCGAGCACGATCTGGCTTTCGAATTCGGGAATGCTGGCGAGCGTGCCCAGATACTGCGTCTTGGCCTGCTGAAGATCCAGTTCATCACTTTCGCCGCTCTTGAACAGGCGCTCGGTGATCTCATAGCTGCGCTTTTGAAGCTTTGCGTTTTCCCGGGCGATGCGCAGACGCGCCTCGGCCGTGCGCAGCGTGAAGTAGGTGGTGGCGACCTGGGCGTGCAGCAGGACCAGCACATCGTCGTGGTTGGCCCTGGCCGCGAAATAACCGGCATCGGCTGACTCGATGGCGCGGCTGAAACGCCCCCAGAAATCAAGCTCCCATGCGAAGTCGAAGCCCACGCTGTATTGCAGGACGCCGCCGGAGCGCGGGCGGTCCCCACCGGATCGCTTGCGATCGCCGTACAGAACATCGGCATTGGCTTGCTGCACTTGGGGGTAGCTTCCGCTCAGGGCAATCCCAAGCTGGGCGCGCGCCTCCATCACACGCAGGCCGGCAATCCTTACGTCAGCGTTGTTGGCATCGGCCTCAGTAATCAGGCGCTCGAGGTTCTGATCCGAGAACACATGCCACCACTGCCGGATATCGGGTTGTGAGCCTTGCGTGGTGGCCTCCTCGACAGCCCGGCTGCTCCAGTGTTCGATCCACGCCTCGCGTTGCGGATGAAAGTCAGGTCCCACCCGCACGCAACCGCTGACACAGATTGCGCCAATCAGCAGCAAACGTTCGGGGCGGCGGGTAAAGAGCGACACGGGGCGAACCTTTCGGCATCACGGCTGCTATCGTTCTCGTGACCGATCTTCTTGCGGCACATCCTCAACCCATCGCCAGAACAGTTGATAACCAACTGCGAGTACCACTGGACCAATGAACAGCCCAATCACCCCACCCGTCACCATGCCGCCCAGTGCACCGATCAACACCACCGGCATGGGCACGGCGACGCCGCGACCCAGCAGCAACGGCTTGAGTACGTTGTCCGCGAGCCCTGCGATGAAGACATAGATGGAGAAGACGATCGTCGCCACGGTTACCCCCTCGGTAGCAATGACGAAGGCGATCACAGGGATGGTAATCAGCGTGGCCGGTAGCTGCATGATCCCAATCAACAACACGGCGAGCGCCAGCAGGCCAGCGGCAGGAATGCCCATCACCACGAAGGCAACGCCAACCAGCAGCATCTGGATGAACGCGATGCCGACGACGCCCTGGGCCACCGCGCGGATCGTGGCGGTGCACAATGCGGTGATCTTTGGACCGTTCTCCGGGCCCGAGATGCGCGATGCAATCTGCACCGCACTGCGACTGCCGGCCTCCCCGTAAGCCATGAAAATGCCGGCAATGATCAGGGCCATGAAGAATATCAAGAGCCCTGCGCCAACGCTCGTCACGGCCCCCAACAGCGCGACGCCGGCCTCCTTGAGCTGAGGGGCGTGCTTCTGCGCGAGACCGGTCAGATCGGTTGCGGCTTGCAGCCAGAAGTCATGCAGTCGTTGACCCAACAGCGGCCACGCGGCCACCGACTCGGCCGGCGGTGGAATGCGAAAGCTCCCGCTCTTCGCGATGGCCAACGCGCGCTCCGCCGAATCGACCACCGCGTCGCCCAGCAGCCAGGTCGGCACGAGGACAATGCCGAGCGCAACAATGACGATCAGCGTGGCGGCACGACCGTCGCTGTTGAGCACTCCGCCCCGGAGTCTGACCTGAAGCGGATAGAGGGTTACCGCCAGGATCAGGGACCAGACAATCAGGTTAAGAAACGGGTAAAAGATCTCGAAGCAGGAAATCGCCAAAACCGCAATCATGCCGGCGCGGATCAGCACATCGAGCAGCCCGTGCGAGAGAAGTCTTTCGGAAGTAGGCGTCGGCAACATCGAGTCTCTCCTTGCGGGTTGTCGCCAGGTATCGGCGCGGTATGCCCGCCGTTCCTTTTCTCTTCGGGTAACCTGGACACGATTTCACGCCCATGCCATCCAGACGCCGCCTGATCGCGCACCGCCATTCACTATCGTCGTCGGGCAACCACCTCGCAATAGGACTTTAGGCTGATGGCACCGCTCAGCCGTCCTGATCCAGCGTGCCCGAGGCTCAACCACAGGTGGGCAACGCTCGCGCAGATCGGTTCGGCAAGTCGAGCACGAGACTCTAAACTTCAAACCCGCTGTTGCCGAACCGGACACCCCGACAGTACAGGCAATTGAACTGGCCGTCGGCGTGCTCTTCCGCCACGCCAGCGCGCTGCTGGGCGCCCATTGGAAACCGCATAGTGTGCACTTTACGCATCCGGCGCCGGCTGATCTCACCTTCCATCGCCGGTTCTTCGGCTGTCCGATCACGTTCGAGACCGACTTCAACGGAATCGTTTGTGCGGCGGCGGACCTCGATTATCCGAATCCGAATGCCGACCCCGTGCTGGTCCGTTATGCGGAAAGTCTCGCCAATCCGCTAAACGTTACAACGGCAGATTCGATTGCGTTGGAGATGCGCAAGGCGATTTACCTGCTATCGCCCCTCAGTCAGGCCTCGATTGAACTGGTGGCGCGGCAGGTGAATCTGACGGTGCGCACCCTGCAGCGCCAGCCCGATTCCGCCGGTTCCAGTTTCTCGGGCATCGCTGAAGAAGTACGGCGTGACCTTGCCGTGCGCTACCTGCTCAATCCACGCTATCCGATCGGCCGGGTCGCCGCCCTGTTGGGCTACACCAACCAGGGGTCGTTTTCGGCCTGGTTCCAGGCGCGTTTTCATATGACGCCCCGTGACTGGCGCAGCCGCCACCGAAAGTGAAAATGTACGGGTTCGTGGTTGCATCTGCGACGATATAGTTGCGAAACCCAATCATATTCCAGGCCGTCAGGCCACAAAGCCGCGTTCGCGCGGCACATCGCAAGCCGGATTGCGACAGGTGAATTCACGGCGCGCGTCGATACTTTTTTGCGACGCAGCCTTGTTGCTCCTGGCAGGTACTTCGACCTTATCGATGAGATGGACTGAGCGGTCTCTCGTCACATCGCGGCGAGCGGAAATTCGGCGCCCCTGTTCATCCCGTTTTCGGCATCATGCCTGCCATGCGGTGCCTGACTGCGCCAGCCTCGTCCAAAGCTGCTGCCCCGAGCGGCGCTCGACACCCCTCCCGCCGTGGGAGGGGGCAAACGCGAACGCTCGCACTATTGTCTCGTATCAGGAGACAACACTTCCGCAATCCGCCGGCCACGCCGGCGCTTCAACGGCGTTGCCGCATCCACTCCGGCCTCGATTGCCAGGTATGACGGCAAAATTTTTCTACCACATCCTGGGGTCTCGCCGCGCAATTGACGCTGCGAGGAAGCAGCGCTTCCGAAACAGGCAGGGTTGCAAATTTGGCTGCCCACGCGCCCCTGCCTGCCGAAGCCCGTGTCATCGAGTTGCACACATCGATTCAACCCGAGGCCTTCGTCAGCGTTTATCGCGGCCTGCGTTATCGCCTTTTCGTATCGACATGCCGACCTACGTGCTGGCAACCGAGGAAGATCACATCGTCCCATGGCGATCGGCTTATCGATCCACACAACTGGTTGGCGGCCCGACTCAGTTCGTTCTCGGCGCGAGCGGCCACATAGCTGGGGTCGTCAATCCTGCGTCGAAGAACAAGCGAAGTTTCAGGGCCAGCGGCGATTCGACCGGCGATCCGGACGCGTGGCTGGCGTCAGCCGAAACGCGGCCGGGCAGTTGGTGGAACCACTGGATCGAGTGGCTCAAGCCGTACGCTGAAGAATCGCTCAAGGCGCGCACGAAACTGGGAAGCGCCCTTCATAAGACGGTCGAGCCGGCGCCTGGGCGCTATGTGAAAGTGCGCACGGCATAGTTCCCGGTCTGGACTGGGTATATCCGCTCGGGGTGAGTTCCGAACGACCAGCCCGGCCACGGAACGAGCGCGCCGCGCTGAAGGTGATTGACCGGCAATGTGACCTGTTATACGGCTGCCACCAGATGGAGCAATACGCTTCGGTTGCTGTCTACCTTGCGTCCGACAATCACTGTCCGGCGGGTCAGATCGTTTTACCCAACGGCGGCGCCGCCTGAGCCCCACGCGTTGCCGGAGACCGCCAGCCATGATTGCCCCCTGCTGCATTACACCACATAGGCTCGCAGCATATTGATCAGGTACGAACTCCCATACAGCGCGAATCCGATGAAACCACCCACCATGGTCCCGTTGATGCGGATGTACTGCAGGTCCTTGCCGATATTCAGCTCGATCTGCCGGGACATTTCGCGGGAATCCCAGTTTTTTACCGTGTCGCTGATGTGCCGCGTGAGGAACTGTGCAAAGTCTGGGGCCATCGCCCGCGCCGCGTCCTCCATGTGCTCGTTTAGCGACTGGCGCAATTGAACGTTCTGCGCCAGTGTGTCTCCTACCCACTTGCCCATCGCCACGGTTTTCGCGTGCATCGTCGAATCCCTGCGGGCCAGGTCCTGCTTGAGCCAGGCGCGCAATTGCCCCCACAGGTCCTTGATGTACAGATTGAGCGTTTCGCCGTCCTTCAGGTAACGCTTGAGTTCCTCGCCTTTCTCCAGAAAGACCCGATCGGTCTTGAGACGGACGATCAGGCGCCCCACCACCTCATCAAAGCTCTTGCGAAGGTGATGATCGGGGTCTTCGCTTATCTGGATGAGCACCGTGTCGACGGCATTGGCAATCATCACCGCCCCGTTTTCGCCAACCCAGTCGGTGGGCAGGAATTTTTCCATCGTCGGGTATTCGCTTTTGAGCCAATCGACGATACGCGCCGCAATGAAGCTACGCGTGCCCGGTTCGCGCAGGAGCGCAACAGACTTCGCGATCCCTTCGTCCAGCAACGCCTGATGTCGACCGTCCTTCGTCAACGTATCCAGAATGGCGCCCATCGACTTCGACAAATCGACCTTGTCAATGACAGTGTGGAAGCCTTCCTTGATGAAAGCCTGGAGACGGACGTCGTCCGCCAGATCCAGAATGCCGCCCAGCAGCTTCATCAGGTAGCTGCCCAGCAGATCGGTATTGGCAGGCGCGGTCAACCATTCGCTTATCCTCTGCGCCGGATCGTGCTTTCTGATCAGTCCGACAATAGACGGGACATCGAGAAACTTCTCCTGAACGAAGCTTGCCAGGTTGTCGGCGATCTTTTCCTTGTTCCTGGAGATGATTTCCGTGTGCCTGGAGACAAAAGGAATGGGAACCCGCCTGAACAGCGCTACGACTGCAAACCAGTCGGCGAGTGCGCCAACCATTGCTGCTTCTGATACCGCCTTGATGCCGTCTACCCAGAAACCGCGCGGAAGAAGCGCCGTTGTCACGAAAACGCAGGTCACGATCAACAGCAGAAGGAGTGCCGTGTTCTTGCTCTTCTTCAGGTCCAGTTCTCTGTTCATTTCTGTCGCTTTGTCCTGTGGCATCGAACTCGCAAGGCACGCTTCGGTCAACCGATGGCTCGTGCGACCTGCTCTTCACGGACGCCATGGTAATCGATGCCATTGAGCTAAACGCAGGCCATGAAATCAGCACAGCGCCGCTTGCGTCCAGAACGCAGCGTCGATCGCCCCGCCATGATTGCCCGTCGTGCAGCGTACTGCGAGCGTGCGGTGATCTCGAGTCGGGCGACATGACTTGCGTCGAACGCTATGGTCGGGTCACAGTGGGTGGCTACGCGGCCTTCATGATCGCTGCGTTGGTGGCTTTTCGCGGAAACCACGAGGCGCGCGGTTGAATCTTTGCGCGCGGTGGCCGGCGACTAACCGGGTTCCCGGATGGAAGCCCAGTGAACTACCGGAAAGAATAATGACAGAAACGTGGCCTGGAGGGCCGATGGCTCGATGTCCGCAGGTCCATCAGGCCAGGACAGGCTGACGGGGATCAATCAGCTGGCACCGCGTCCCCATGGAATCCGCGCGGCGGATATCCGGCCGCCGCCGGCCTGAGGTACTGGCGGCGCGATCCTACTGACTTCCAAAAGGTCGCCTTTGGACGCTCAGCTTATTGGTTACGGACGTCACCCCTGGGACACCTTTCGTGATCTCCGCGACCTTGTCGATCTGTGTCGCGTCCGTTACCGTTCCGTTCAGCGTCACTGCGCCGTCGCGCGCGACGACGCTAATATTGCCCGCGCTGATCTCCCTGTGCTGCGAGATGGCGGCGTACACCCTCCGGCGCAGCGCGCGATTCGCCTTTCTGCCCGTTTCCGGCGTCGCCGCACCCGACGCAACCATTGCGGATGCGCCTGAAGCGCTGGCCGGCACACTGGATGCCGCGCCATTCTGGGCCCATGCGTTTGCGGAAACTGCGACGACGAATGCGCCGACACTCACCCCGAGTCCTTTAATTTTCTTCACTGAACCTCTCCTCTTGTTGACGTGAATAACAGAATCAGAAGCTATGACGGATGCCGACCATCACTGCGGTGGTTGATACGCCCGGGGCGACAGGTGACCCATAGATGATGGTCTGGTTCATGGTGCCCCGGTTGTCCACATACCCGACCTGCGCATACGTGAGGGTTGTCTTCGACAGGCTGTATTCAGCACCGAGCGCGACTTCACTGGAGTGATTGGCCGAATTGTTCCGGTCCTTCAGGTAGTAGAAGCCGGATGTGACCTTGAAGACCGAGGAGAACTTGTATCCGAGGCCGCCCGACAGCATTTCAAAGTCGACGTGATTTGTGTTCGCCGGATTTCTGCCAAGGCCGTATGAAGCGGAGACGGAAAAGCCTCCAATCGTATAGAGCGCGCCCAGATAGTAAAAGCGATTATTGTTGAGGCCCGTTGCCGGCGCGGCCCCCGCCGTCGGATAAGTCAGTGGGAATGGATTGGTGTCGTGCCCGTTGTAATACACAGCGGCCAGATTCAGGCCGTAGTTCGAATACTTGAGCACCGCCGACTCTCGTGTGCCACCCTGAATCTGGCCACCGACTCCGCCTGGCGCGTACTCGAGCGCGAGCGACGCACCGTAAAATTTAGGCGACTGATAAACCAGCGCGTTGCTGTCGTACAGCGCGCCAATCGGCGCATTCGTACTGGTGCCCGGCCAGCCCGCAGCCTGGTTGATGCCCAGCCACGCCGTCAGGATACTGCCGAAATATTGCGCGGAACGGACATCGGTGTCCGCCATCGCGTAAATCATCGGTACGATCTGCCGGCCGGCATCGACGGTACCGAATGGTCCCGACACGCCCACGGCGGCATACTGGTTGAACATCGCCGTGACGCCCGGCGTGTCGGACAGGCCGAACTTCCCGTTGGTGCTGTTGAACACGCCCTGCAGCTTGAAATTGACCTTGTAACCGCCTCCGATATCCTCGGTTCCTTTGAGTCCCCAGTTGCTGGCATAGATGCCGCCATCCTTCAGTGCAAACACGGAACCCGTGTTGGGCGCCTTCGGCAGGAAGGTGCTGGCGGACGTGCTTTGGTAAAGCAGTCCGGTATCGATCGTGCCGTAGAGCGTCACCGACGACTGGGCATGCACGGCGCTCGCGAATAATGCGAGCGCTGCTGCGCTGCTCAACTTCAACTTCATTGTGGCCTCCGAACATGGGATTACCCGGTGAGCCGGGTTTATCCTTTATTGATGAAGAAAACGGTTGTGGTAATCCCCTGTCTTGCGTCAAGCCGCCAGGTAGTCGTTCCTGTAATGATCCTCACGATTGGCAGCAAGGACCGCTCGTCCCACTTCGAATGCCTCGCTGCCACACACACACCGCACCGCCTACTTCGTCCATGGCGGAAACTCGGCCATGCTGCCGTCGGGTTGCAGGATGGCCGGATACGACTTGTCCCGGCAGTCGAACAATCCGATGACGGTCATCGGTTCGCCGCATCGAGAGTGAGACGGATGCCGGATGCCCCCATCATCGCAACGATGATGAGCTGCGTGTTGCGGGCTCGCCGGGAACGCAACGAAGGGCAAAGCGCCGTCGGTGGCGAAGACGGGTTTGCGTAAGCGCGGCAGCCCTGCGGTCCGGCACGAATCAGTTCGGGTATCGGACAAGTGCAGGCCGGCGGCGCCGGGACAATCACGGTGTCGAACCTGTCGATCTCTTGCGCGGAAAGACACTCCTGCACGAAAGTCGTCGCGGCACGGCGTCGCGTCATGCAGGCAAGATTACGTAAAGGGTGTCGGCGGGACCCCTCCCACGGCGGGAGGGGCATGGAAAACACGTAGACACCGCAATTGTGAAAGATCCGGGCTACCCGACCGCTCTCAGGCGCCTTCCAGCAGACCCAGCACGAGCGCCCGGCGCACCGCGTGCTTGCGAGAGCTGGCGTCGAGTTTGCCGAAGAGGTTTTTCAGGTGCCACTTGACGGTTCCTTCGCCAACCGTCGCTGCGACAGCGATCTCCTTGTTCGACAGATTTCGTGCAAGCAGCTCGAGGATTTCCCGTTCTTTGGGCGTCAGGACGACACTTGGCACTGCCCGCGGTCCGTTTGATGGCCCGCGTGCCGGCGGCAGCGCAACGCGTGGCGCTGCAATCGCGTGAGTAGACTCCCCCGCGTCGGCCCGCTCTTCGCTCACTCGCCTTGCCCAATCCGCGAGGGCGGGATGGGCGTCGGCCAGTGTGCGTGTCAGATGGAAGGTCTCCGCGAGATTCATCGCCTCGTTCAGCAAAGCGCGTCCTTCGCCGCCTGTCTGCTCCAGCGCGAATGCGCGTAGCGCCATGATCTCGATCCGGTAGCGGCCCATTTTCATCGCCTCAGCCACTTTCGCGGCCTCCGCGAGCCTGTCGGCAGCCTGCTGGTAGCGCCGCGCGGCAATAGCTTCGCCCGCGTGCGCCAACCCTGTTAGCAGTCCCACAGACTGCCGCCACAGCGCCCCGTGGTGAACCGCTTCACACTCCACGATCTCGTCGATGCGTCGGGTCAGCGCGGCGCACGTCTGCGCACGGTAACGGCCCGCGTGAATACGAACCTGTTCAGCAATGCTCGCGATACAAAGGCGCGGAAGGCGTCGGCTGACTCCCATCGCGTACATCGCTTCAAGCAGATCCAGGGCCCGGTGCTCGCCCCCCTTGATCGCGGCAATCCGCGCCGCCGTGCAGTAGGCGAGCAACACCATGTCCGGCGTGCCGCCACGCTCCAGGACGTCCAGCCGGTTTGCCAGCAAGGCCGTCGCTTCGTCGACTCGATCGGCTTCATAGCTCAGCGCGGCACAAATCGCCGCAAACATGCAGGTGAGCGGATGGCGCCGGCCAAGGTCGGACTCCGCACTTGCCAGCGCGGGCCGCAACGCTTCTTCGGCCAGCCCCAGTTGACCTTCCCACATGTAACTCAAGCCGAGGATATGATCGCCCCAGCGCGTCACGTAGCCGAAGCCCTTGCCGACCTCGCCACGCGGCACGGATTGCAGGAAGCGCCGTGCCTGCGCTGGCTCGCCAAGCGCGATCGCGCGGGCCGCGAGCCGGTTGGCATGAACCTGCGTGAGCCAGGATTTGCCGCTTGGGGGCGACTCCGCCCAAGGGGCGAACAGCGCAACGAACCTGTCGATCTCATCGGCGTAGTAGGCAGCGGCGCTAAGGATGAGTGCACATTCGTAACGTAGTTCGGCGCCGGCCTCAGGACTCGCCAGGATGCGCTCGATCTGGAGTTCTGCTTCCTTGTGACGCTCGCCGAGCGCCAGTGCCCAGGCAGCGGCAAGCCGCAGACGCGGACGCTGCTCCAGTTCGCGCTCGGGAAGCAGGTCAAGCCAGTCGAGCACCGCGCCAATACGCCCCTGCTTGACTGCGTCATGCAGGCACCGCTCGGCGAGTTCGTAGGCGAGTTGACGCTGGCCCGCGGCATGCGCATGGCGCGCGGCCTCCTCGATCATGCCCTGCGCGGTCAGCCAGGCCGCTGCGCGGGCGTGCAACCCGGCCGGTTCAGCCGCCGGCAGCAGCGCCAGGCGGGCTTGCAGGACGTCGCGCACGAGCGTGTGCAAGCGGCACCAGACACCGTCCTCGGAGGTAATGAACACCGGCGTGTCGCGCACGAGGCGCGCGAGACGCGCCGGTGACTCCGGGTCGCCGGTCAGCGCAAGGCAAAGCTCCGGGTGCAGCATGTCCACTATGCTGACGTGCGTCAGGAAGGCGCTATCGTCCGACGAAAGATTCGCGATCAGGGCTGCGACCAGGTGCTCACGCAAGCCCCCCTGATTGGCCGCCATCGTCTCGACGACCTGTCGAGGATCCGCCGCGCGCGTCATCGCCGAGATCGCGAGCTGCAACCCCAGCGGCCAGCCGTCGGTCAGTTCGAACAGATGGGCGCAAGCATCGGGATCAAAGCGTGGCCCGAAGCGGTTGGTGATGAGCGCGATCGTCTCATCGAGGCGAAAGCGCAGCATCTCCGGCCCGACCAGGATGCATTGACCGTACGCGAGCAGATCCGCCGCGGCGGTATCGAGGCCACGCCGGGCGCCTACCACCACGCGCAGATTCTGCGGTGCGTTATGCAGGACATACGTAAGCGCATCGATACCCGCAGGGGGCAGGCGCTCCGCTTCGTCGACGATCAACAGTACGTCCCGTGAAAACTGCGCGACTTCCGCCAGCCAGGCGGTCGTCCCGTCGAGCGGGCCAACCGAGCCCATGGCGCCATCAAGCAGCAATCGTCCAAAGGCAGGGCGGGCGCAGCCTGCCCTCATTGCATGGACAAGGCCGAGCAGCAGCCGCTGGGGATCGTCCCGTTCATCCACCGACAAAAACGCAACCGCGACGCCACGCGCCAGGTATTCACGCCGCCACTGCGCGAGCAGCGAGGTCTTGCCGTAGCCCGCCGGCGCCTGCACGAGCGCAACGGGATGATTGAGGAAATTGGGCTCGCTCGCGCTCAATCGCGGACGCGCCAACAAATGCTGGGGCGTGCGCGGCGCAATGGTTTTGAGGACGAGTTCAGTAGGAACGCTGTCGGCGTCGGTATGGGTTGATGCCATTTGGCGAGGCCTGTCGGGGCCACGGAATGCCCGATGCAGGCTTTCTTCCGAAGCGGATTTGCGTACAAGAATGGAGCGTATCACCCGCGTGCGTCAACCCCCTCCCTTCGCGGGAGGGGTGCGCGAGGCACCGCCGCTCTATGATCCGTTTCAACAGCCGTCCGACCCCAGGGCCTGTTCACGCTAATGACGGGCTTGCGCTGGCCCCAGCAAAGACGCTTGACGTCAAGACTGGCCAGGCCGGCCACGCGGACGTTGAAAGCAGCAAAGGAATCCCATGTATCGTCACTTTCTCGTTCCCGTGGACGGCACCGATGCCTGCATCGAAGCGATCGGCCAAGCGGTCGAGTTCGCGCGATCGATAGGCGCGCGCATCACGTTCCTGGCCGTGCCGCGCGAAGATACTGCACTGCACCGAAGCGAGAACGCTGATCCGCAGGCGCCGAGGCATCCCATGTCGGACGCCGGTAAGAGGGAGGATCGCAACTGGGAACTGCTGGCCAGAGCCGAGGCAGCCGCCCGCGCGCAAGGTGTGCCCTGCTCGTCGTCCGCCGCAGGTGACGAAGCGTCCTTGCAGCCCATCGTTGCGGCTGCACGCGAACATGGCTGTGACCTGATCTGCATGGCCCCGCGTAAGCAACCGGTCGACCCCGTTGAACCGGGTGCGCGGGAGCGCGACGTCTTCGACGGCGTTGAGGCGGCAATATTGATTTGCCCAATCGACAGGCGTCCCACGCCTTCACGAGCGATGGGCATTCTTCTGGACGAGCATCGGGCCATTGCCGACGAACTTCACGCATGGTTGAGCATGTTACGCACTGCGCAAACACGCGGGATCTCGCCCGAGCAGGCGCCGATGCGGGAGGCCATTTGCCGCCTGCGCGATCTTCAGGCACACCGGCGTCGACCGAAAAAAGACGAATGGCTGTATCCACGGTTGCGAGAACGCACTTCCGCAGTGGACGCGGAACTCGACGAACTCGATCAACAACGCCAGTGCCACGAACAGTTGCTCGACGAAGTGGCCGGGATGATCGAACGGGAAATGGAAGCGGGCTCCTCAACCGGGCGCATCGAGCAGGCGGTGAAAGCCTATGCGCAATTCACCTGGGAACATATGGGACGCGAGGAAGGCGTGGTACTGCCGGCTGCGCGGCGACATCTGCGCGACGAAGACTGGCTCGAGATCGCCGCGGCATTCGACGCGATGCTCATGGAGCCTGTCAAAGCGCACGGTAAAACCAGCGGGCCTCGAGGCTCGGATGCGTGACTGGAGACATGAATGGCACGTGCCATCCGCCTCTACAAAACCGGCGGCCGCGCGCCGCGCGGCGAGCAGACTTGAGCAATGAATTTTTAATCAGGAAACAACGAAATGTCGCATTACAAACGAAACGAAGTCGAGGGAAACGCAGGCAGTCACGCTGGACCTCGCGTCCCGGCAACTGCCGCTGAAGAGAAAAGCGGTCAACCTGAAGGCAGTCAGGCCGCACTGCGCAAAACGTCCAATTGGGCGTGGTCGGAGAGTCCGGGACACTTTGACTGGATGGACCTGTATACCCCGTCTGGTGGCCTGAACCTCGCCGATTTCGGCCTGTAAAATGTATTAGCCTGGACCGGACCTGACAGGTAGTCGGGGAATCTGCAGGCACTAACGATGTCGCCGGCCAACAGTTCCGCCACGTTGCGATTGACGTGCGGCCGGACGACGACCCGCAGGCTCGTTACCTCCTCCTCGTTCGGCGGCATGGTGTAAGCCGCCAGCACCCAGCCTTTCTCGCGCACCTTGTTGGACACATCGAACTCGTTGAACTTGGTGATCTTCTTGTCGAGCGTAACCGCTACTACGGGTATGCGCTGAGCTTCATTCATGACGGTGAAGTACCCGCTGTTGACCAGAATTCCACGTAACGCGATTGCGTTGTCCAGCGTCTGTTGCATGACCCTCCTGTAGCCTTCAAAGCCGAGCCGGAGAAACATGAAGTACTGCACCGCGATCTGAAAGGCGTCGCGACTGAAGTTCAGTGTCGCGGTCGGCATTTCGCCGCCCTGATAATTGACGTAGAAAACAAGGTCCTCGTTGAACACCTTGCGCTCGCGGAACACGATCCACCCAGGGCCCGGCGGCACGAGGCCATACTTGTGCCCCGACGCATTAATCGACTGCACGCGCGGCAACCGGAAGTCCCACTTGTAGTCGGGATACAGGAACGGGTTGACAAAGCCGCCCGATGCACCGTCAATATGCATTGGAATCGACACGCCGGTTTTCTGCTCGTACGCGTCGAGCCAGTCATGAATACCCTGGATGTCATCGTCCTCGCCGGTGAAGGTCTGCCTGGCAATCGCCACGACGGCGATCGTGTTTTGATCGACGTACTTGTCGAGGCTTTCGGCGGTTAGCCGATCGTTTCCCGGGCTGAGCGGTACGATGCGCGGCTCGACATCAAAATAGCGCAGGATTTTCTTCCACACGATCTGGACGTTTCCGCCCGTGACCATGTTGGGCCTCGTCGCATGCTTCCCTTACTTTCCCGCTTCTGCCGCCAGTTCCACTTGTGTGCGAGACCGGCCAGCATGCAGGCCTCGGACGAGCCTACAGTCGCCGTACCGTAAGGCTCTACGCCTTTGGGGCCATTCCAGAGCTGATGCAGCCACTTCACCATCCGCGTTCCCATGGCAAACACCTGCGGATACATGTCGTGGTCGACGACGGCATGAAGAAAAATTCACCGGCCGCCGTGTCAATCACCTGACACGCCACTGCCAGCGGAATCGTGGCTTTCCGGACTCAAAAGGCTGCGGCAAATTGCTTTCAATCAGGCTAGCAGCGCCTGACTGCTCGCAAGCCGTCTTGCACAGAACACGTATGCGCAGCGGCCGGGGGCATAGCCGGAAGACCACAACGCCGCGTCAGTAGACAGGATCGGACCCGTCACCTTCACGACAGCGTAGTCGGTCGCACTCATGTGCGGCTCCCACTCGTCAGTCTTCCGATTCATGCACAACTCACGTTTGCATCATCGCGATGCATTGCGTTGCAGATTTTCCCGGCCCTGTTTCATGGCTTCCGGCCGGTACCGATTCACGCGGGATTCCTTGGAGATAGCAGATCGACACGAAGAGTCGCTGACCGGTACTCGTGCCTACAGCTCAGGCAATTGCCCGGGCCGAATTCACGCGTCCGAACACAAATTGTCCCAGGTACCAAACCAGTTCCGAATTCGCGAGGATTTCCTCCTCTGTCACAGTCGAGGCCTCGAACTTCATCCGTCGCAGCATGAGCTTGCCTTCTCTCGACGCAACCCACAGGCGGACCAGCTCTTTGCGGGTTTTGGCGTCAGCCGCGCTGAAGTGCTCGCGGCCCCTACGCGACTCTTCGTTCAGGCGCGCACGGACTTCTTCATCGCGCGAGGCCATACTGCGCGCAACAGAATTCTGCGTCTCGAATTGTGCGACCTTCGCTTCCGTCTCTTCGGTAATCAACTTCGCCTGAACCTCGACCATCTTCCGCTCGGCTTCAGACATCTTCCAGTTATCGCGCAGGGCGCGCATCAGGTACCCAGCGGGACTCTTTTTCACCTGTCCACGATTGAGCTTGAATCGCGTGTATTCGACAGCCTGCAGGATGTGTGCATCGGTCCAGACCTCGCGGTTCTCGGAAATGTCGCTGAATTGCTTGGTCGACAGGTTGAATTCGTCCTTGAGAATCTTGTACAGATGGCTGGCGTCGGCGAGGCTGGCCAAGGCGGCGTCGGCGGTATCTTTGCGCTTGAGCAGGAACCTTATACGGTCGATTTTTTTCGACGTGCTGGACTCGGTCCTGGTCTCATACGACAACTCGATGTCCGACACCTCATTGATTTCGCGCACGGCGGGTTCAAGCCAGTCGCGCTTGAAGTATTTGAAGATGGCCGCGTTCGCCCCCATCCTGCCGGGCCAGTTTCGCATGTCTTCAAGCCGTATCCATTCGGTTCGGCCATCCGGGACATTCGGTAGTACCTGGTCATATATCGCGCGCGCCAGGCTGCGCGTAAATGCGGTCGAGATGCGCAGGCTCAGCCAGTGGGACTTCTTTGGGTCACGGATGTGCGGCACCAGGCGAGGATGCACGTCGAATCGAATGCGGCCTCTGTGAAAGCCCACCATCCCCATCAGCTGGACTGAGACCCATAGGTCGTCTTCATTGGGGTTCCGGTCGAGCGGTGTGTCGGTGACCTGGATTTTCGCGTCCTGGGCTTCTTCTGCGATAGTGCGCAAGTGCTTGAGGTTGCGGCTGTCATAACGCATCAGCCACTTGAAGTAGTTCAACTCGACGTCGTACTGGTCTCGTGCTTCCTGCTCTTGTGCGACGATGAAATACGCGGCGTCAAGAAAGCGCCGCGCCGGCAACCCCATGTTGACGATTTGGGTGAAGAAGTTGTTGCGCTGGTAACCGATTTCACGATTGGCTTCGGTGATGGGGATGCCAAGGTCGAACATGTCCTCGAACAACGCGAGCGCCATCTGGCGAGGTGTCACTCTCGACTTGCCGTCTTCCGAATTGTCCTCCGCCATGTTTTCGTCCGTTCTTCATTTTCGCTTTCGGGAATGTAGGCATGCGTGAGTGAGCTGTCAACACACACAACCTCACCTTCAGCGGACAACAGAGGCTACTAGCGACGTATCCTCCCCTTTCCTGCACAACGAACCTCACCATCGCACAATGAACCTCACCACGATGAACCGGCTTTCCCCGTCGAACCCTTATCGGTTGGGGCTGGCAGCCGCGCCCGCTGCGCGCGGCACAACTAACCTCACTTCAGTATGATCCGGCTTTTTGCGCACATCAGACCTCACCTTTGTGTAGAACGGACCTCACCTTCCCCACACAAGGAAACTCACCCTCGTGCACAGCAAACCTCACCTTTGGCACAATGGACCTCACCTTGCTCAGGTTAAGTTGTTGAACATTAAAGATGTTGTGGCCGTCTGTTGGTAGGTTGGTATGTTTCATCTTTTTAAAAAACAGACCAACGGCCACCAGGGAGTAAGTTTCTGGGATACCACCATGGTGAGGTTGATTGTGCAAAATAAGCGCTGCGGTCACATGGTGAGGTTCATTGTGTTGGAATCATGGAAAGGCTGATTGTGCAGCGCAGTAGCGTCGGTCCGTGCTCATGTCCCTTTTCACAGAAAGACGTTTTTGACGTCCGGAATCTCCAATTGAAGGTGAGATCCATTGTGCTGATTTGGTCTTGGGGATTCGTCCGCGTCCCTTCATGGCCCCTCTAAGCCTGTAGATTGCGAGTGAAGGTGAGGTTCATTGTGCAGTTTCAACGAGGGCGGACGTCGCAGACGCATTTACAGCACAACTGACCTCACCTCTTGCCTTCTTTTTGTGCACTTCCCCGTTTACACCGCGACATCTGACTCAGAAACAGCACAAGCGACCTCACCTTGGCGGTTCTGCCGGCTAGACGCATTGCCTGGACTTGTGAGATTTCGGACGAGCGACGGGTCGTTTTCGCAAAAACTTCCTATAATAAACAGCAATTTATCGAGCTATTTTCAAGTGTTTCCTGTATTCTGAGGTTTGTCGAATTTTCAGGAAAAACCTCAGAATGGTGAAAACTAGCCAACTTCCTGCTGTAGACCGAACTGTTCCTCTTGAGCAAATTAGCCAGTTTGCTGAAAAGGTCTCAATTTTCACGGATGAGCTTCGTGACACCATTCTTGCACCCCGGCCACGGAAGGCGCCGCCTGTATTCAAGACAGGGGAGATTGCGGAGATGTGCAACATTTCTCACTCTCAGGTGCAATACCTCGCCACCAAGAGCGACGGTGAGTTGCCGTCGGGAACCGCCGCGGGGACCGGCCGTACTCGCACCTTCACGCTGGAAGATGCGCGCATCTGGGTCCAGAAAGTATCTGACATTTATCAAACCCCTCTCGTCACAGGTACGCGCGAGCCGGAGGGGAAAATCGTCATAACGGCCCAGTTGAAGGGCGGGTCGGCGAAAACCACCACGACCATGTGCCTCGCCCAAGGGCTTACGTTGCGCGGCCGCAAAGTACTGGTGGTCGACCTTGACCCGCAGGCATCGCTTTCGGAATTGTGCGGCTTGTACGCGGAAAAAGATGTGACGCCGGAGGACACCGTCCTGCCGTACATATATGACCAGGAGGTCGAGGGTGGCCTGGAGGAAAGGGTTCAGTCGACGTACTGGGACGGCCTCGACGTGATTCCGGCACACACCGAATTGATTGGTGCCGAGTTCCATTTGCCTGCCATGCAGAAGATGAGGCCAGGGTTTCGGTTCTGGACGGTGTTACGTCAAGGTCTCGAGCCGCTGCGCAAGCGCTACGACTACATACTGATGGATACGTCGCCGTCCCTGTCTTACCTCAACCTGAATGCTCTGCTGGCGGCAGATGCGATGGTCATGCCGATGGTTCCTGAGAATCTGGACTTCATCAGTTCGCTGTCGTTCTGGAGACTGTTTTCGGATGTGTCCAAGAGTTTCATCAAGTACGAGCAGGACAAGAAATACGACTTTATCTCGCTGATGCTTTCGAAGGTCGATTATGGCCGCACCTCGTCTGCGCCTATCGTTCGCGCATGGGCACAAAGCGCCTATGAGAATTGGCTGCATTCGATTGAAGTGCCGGCCAGCTCGGTAATGAGCACAGGGGCGCTGGCGTTCTCAACTGTTTTCGACGTCAGCAGTACACACAGCGCGGCCAAGTCGTTGCAACGCGTAAAGCAGCCGCTTGTCGACTACTGCCGATGGTTGGATGAAATTTATGCAGAAAAATGGAGGAACGCGCAATGAGCAACATGCGTGAACAGCTGCTGGCTAAGACGGCCGGAATTCGGGCGACTTCTTCTATCAAGGAAGATGAGGTTAAACGTAGCAACCGAACGCAGACGGCTCCTGGGCTCGCGGGCGCGTTGGCGGTAGCGCAGCTCCGGGTCCAGGAACTGGAGTCAACTGGCGCGGCGTCGCAATTGTTGGTGTCGGACATTGTGCCGAACCCTTGGCAGCCTCGGAGAATATTCAACGAGGCGAAGCTGTCGGAACTGGCTGAGTCCATTCGTGAAGTCGGACTGATGCAGCCGATCGTCGTCCGCCGCTCCGAGGAAATTTATCAGATTGTGGCGGGCGAACGTCGGTGGCGCGCGCACAAGATGGTGGGACTCGACACCATCAAGGCAGTGGTCGTGGAGTGCTCCGACGAGGACATGGCTGTGCTGGCCCTGGTCGAAAATATCAGTCGCGACGACTTGTCTGACTATGAAGTCGCCTTGTCTATCCGGCAGACAGAAAAGGAATTTCCGGACCGCAAACGGATGGCTGAGGCGCTCGGCATGTCCAGAACGGGGCTGTACCAGTTTCTCTCGTTCGAGAAACTGCCGGACTTCATCCAGAAAGACCTCGACCTGCACCCGCGCCTGCTTGGCGGCAACGCAGCAGATTCTATCGTTGCCGCTATCCGAAAACATGGCGAGGCGGGTCTCGATGCAGCGAGGGAAATCTGGCCGCTCGTCGTTGCAGGCAACATGGACCAAGGGAAGATAGCCTCTGCGATTAAGGCGCTGGCGACACGTCGCGTTACGACGAACTCAGCAAGGGAGCGCAGCATCGACAAGTTTTTCGCGGGCAAAGAGCATGCAGGCTCCATCACGAAGGATATCAACAGCTTTACCGTGAAAATCAAGGCCGGTGTGCTGACTGAAGCGCAGGAGACGCAAATTCGCGAGCTAATGAGCCAGATGTTTCATCCTCAGCCAAACTGAAGCTTCAGCGCTCTGCAACAACAGCCCGCCGCGAGCGGGCTTTCTTTTGCCATTGCCAGGCTGAGACCGCTGGCCGAATCTGCGAGGTCGTGTACATACTATGGACGCGGAGTAGACATGACCCGCCTGATTCGCTCGCATACCTTGCGATGACAGACGATGCAGTCGCCCGCCGGACTCTTGTGTCCATACTATGTACATGGAGATTCGGCGCATGGCAGCCGCCACGCATTGCTTCAATTAGCTGCACAAGCTCGGCGTGTACATAGTATGGACACCGTCTTTGGGAGTGTAGCCCGCCGAATTCAGTGTGGCATCCCCGCGTCTCATTGGGCAGCCGGAGCCACCTGTTCCCTTCAACTTCAAATCGCAGCCCCGGATAATGCGTGTACAAAGTGTGGGCTGGCCGCCAGCATTAGACCGGAGGAACTGCTCGAGTCCCGTGTCCATAATATGTACACAGGAGGCATCGCAGTCTCGGACAAGTCGGTCGCCGGAGCGCCACGTGATGACTCACATGTAAACAGCGCGGCAGCGACCTGAGTACCTCAAGGGCCTTAAACACAGGCGTCCAATACTTCTGGAGACCTGCGGTCCCCGACTTCATGCTGACGAGAACGACTTGCCGCCAGCAAGAAATAAACGCTCCTCGTCCCATCTTCGTCCCGGAAATCGTGGATCTCTCAGCAAAGCCACCTCTCCGAGCTTGGTCTGGGCATTCCTGGTCGCCGTTCATCCGCTTCCAGATGTGCGTGCCGACAGGCCAGACAAGGCGTGCCCAGCTCATGAGCAACAGCGCGCATTCAATCAAATGAACGACTGCGAATATCCAACTCAAGTCTGTCTGAACCAGTCAAGCCGCCACGCCCCGCAGCGACTCCCCAAATAGCGACGAACCAGATAGCAGTAGTCACCACGGTGACCAGCGGCAAGGCTGTTTCGGCGGCCTGCTTCTTGATCACCTTGCGCGTCAAACCTCGTCCTTCAGGGCTCAGGATTACCCACAAGTCTGTAGGTGACGGTGTGTGTTTTCGCTTGTAAACGGGTGGAGTCAATGTCAACTTCGGCCCATCCTGTTTGCAGCGGCATTCGAGATTGGTCAACGAGAACGACACGGACGACTGGGCAAGCACCGAGTTCGGCGAGGCGAATCTGGGCGACGCGCGTCTGGCGCAGCGTCTGGTTGCGTTGGCGCGCCGGCTTGCCTGCAGTCCGCAGGGATCGTTTCCACAGTCGCTCAAGGCCGCCGAGTTGAAGGCCGCGTACCGGTTCTTTGACAATACACAGGTCGATACCGACGGCATTCTGGCGCTGCACATTGCGCAAACGCTGGATCGCATGAGTCAGGTACCTGTGGTGCTGGCGATCCAGGACACGACCGAACTTAATCTGTCGCATCTGCACGCGACTGAGGGACTGGGCTATGGTACCGGCGGCAATGAGCGCGGCTTCATGATGCACAGTCTGCTGGCCGTCACGCCCGAGGGTCTGCCACTTGGCGTGTTGGGCATGAAGACCTGCGTGCGAGCGCAAGAAGAGGCCGGCAAGGGACGCCACCGCAAAGCGCGACCGATCGCAGAGAAAGAGAGCATCAAATGGATCGATGGCATCAGGCACCTTGCCGCGCTCAGGACGCGTTGTGCCGAAACCCGGTTTGTCTGTGTGGGCGACCGCGAGAGTGACGTGTATGAACTGTTTGCGACCGAACGTCCGGATGGGGTGGACTGGCTGATTCGGGCAGCGCGCAATCGCCGCGTCCGTCATCCCGCGCAATATCTGTGGGAGTCCGCTCAGGCCACGGCACCGCTTGGTCATACAGACCTGCTGGTGCCCGCCCGGGGCAGCATGCCACAGTGTACAGCGCGTCTGACGTTGCGTTGCGCGGCGGTACGACTGCGGCCTCCGAAAGCGCGTGCCAGCTCTCTGGGCGAACTTGACGCATTTGCCATTCACGCTATCAGCATGATCATTCAACTTGTGGGTAATCCTGAGTCCTTCAGGGCGGGGAAGGATAGCGCGGAGGCCGAAGGCTTCCTTGACAAGGCCCGCATGCTGATACGATGCCCATATGCTACGACTTCAAGCCTTCAAATACGAACTGATGCCGACCGGCGAACAGCAGCGCCAGATGCGCCGCTTTGCCGGAGCGTGCCGTTTCGTGTTCAACAAGGCACTGGCGATGCAGAAGGAGAACTACGAGGCAGGCGGCAAGTTCATCGGCTATGTCCCGATGGCGAAGCATCTGACCGCGTGGCGTAACGGGCGCGAAACGCCCTGGCTCAAGGATGCCCCGATGCATCCGCTGCAGCATGCGCTCAAAGACATGGAGCGCGCGTACAGGAATTTCTTCGCCAAACGCGCGGCGTTCCCCCGTTTCAAGAAGAAAGGTCAGGGCGATAGCTTCCGTTATCCGGACCCGAAGCAGATCAAGCTCGATCAGGACAACAGCCGAATCTTCCTGCCCAAGCTCGGCTGGCTCCGGTACCGCACAGCCGGGACGTGCTGGGAGACGTGCGCAACGCCACGGTATCTCTCAGCGCAGGCAAGTGGTTTGTCTCGATCCAGACTGCCCGTGAAGTCGACGTGCCCGTGCCGCACGCAACCAGCGCCGTAGGCATCGACGTCGGCATCGCCCGTTTCGCCACCCTCTCGGATGGCACCTTCTACGCTCCGCTCAACAGCTTCAGGAGGCATGAGACTGCCCTGCGCAAGGCGCAGCAGGCGATGAGCCGCAAGGTCAGGTTCAGCAACAACTGGACCTGGTCGGCGGCGGGCTCAGGCAATGCACCGGGCAGGAACGTCCGGGGCAGATCCGGTCTGAACAAAGCCATCCTCGACCAGGGATGGGCCGAGTTCCGCCGTCAGCTCGACTACAAGCTGGCATGGCGCGGCGAGTATCTCGTTGCTTATCGCGTAGCGCCGTAGGAATCCCCTTCCTTTAGGGAGGGGTAGATGTCAATACTCCGACGCAGGCTGCCCCGGCGCATGCGCAGCACCGGTGTCTTGGGTGCTCCGCCCACAGGAAGCAGTAATCCGAAACATTCGGCGGCTTAAGCAGAAGCTGGAGCGAAGAATCCGGCCCAGATGATCTGAAAGTCGCAAGCAGATAGCGGTTCGAGCCGCTATGAGAGGTCGCTGCCTATATATTTACAAATAGCTTTCATGCTGCGTTGGAAGTCACGCTAAATTGAAAAGGCCTAAAGCAACGTGTCACGCGCGTCGCAGACGTTCGATACTGAAAATCGGATCGGCGGCGCTGATTAACCAATGTGCCGCAGCAGGAATTCGAAATCGACTGCGAGAAGATCTGAAGTAGGGGAGGGTGTAATGTCCGAGTCTTGTGATGCAGCGGTGACCTCCCAGATCTTTAAGGGAATCGCGGCAAGAACAGCCTCTATTCTCACGCGCGGCTCGCGCGCGGCCGCTTTTTGCGTACTCGCTGGGAAACAGAGGTTCTATGAGTGCTACACCGTTAGTTGCGTAGTCTAGCGTACGGTGAGCTCGATTCGCAGTCTCCGGACTTTTTTGGTATCGAGACGCTGTTGCTGTCCTGAGTTGCCGGGCTGGGCTCGGCGTGCCCACAAAAAACTGACCGCCGCCGCTCAGCATGCAGCAATTTCAGGGGCGACGGGCGGAAAGAGACGTGTGACATAGGCGGCACGGAAGCAAACTAAAGTCTTGTCGAGCAATCAGTTAGATTGCATTCCGTGAAACAACTTTAAGAAAACCATCTATTCCTATAAACCTTTACAATGCAATTGGTTACGCCGCTTGTGCGTGAAATGTTCCACGCGCATTCGACAGAGACTCGCATTTCCTTTGCGAAAATCCTACATCTCCGCAAGTTTCAATCCTCCGGCAGGTGTTTGTGATGTTTAGTACGTATTTTGTGATAACCGTTACGAACTGCTCGAGACGGTTGGCGGTGCTGCCGGCAGCCTCCGCCCTTAGATCACTCACCTCACATCATCACCGAATTGTCTCCCCCTTCGCCCCACTACGTCGCGTGGCTTGCCGAGCTCAGGACCTGCATCGGGCAGGCGCGAGAGCTCATCGACCAGCTTGCGCGCGAGCTGAAGTCCGCTTTTCCTGACATGCGCGGGTTCTCTCAGCGCAGCCCCAACTCCATGCACGCGCGCGCTTCGGCGGGCCCGCCGCTGCTGTTAGGTGCGACAGCCGATGCCTCAGGTCGCTACTCAGACGACTGTAAGGCGGGACGCATGCGATCTCGGACCCGAGCGTCGGTTCCGATAGGGCCGGATTCGTACCCGCTGGCCCGCGACTGTCGGAAGAGCGGGGCGCCTCCGGCGGCCCGACGCTACTGTCGGTCGTCGATCGTGTTGTCGGTTCGTTGCGCGATTCGGGCGTCCCGACCGCTACGCCCGACCGCTACGCCCGAGGGCGCGCTTGTCCGCGAGGTCACGGAAGGGGGTTCGCTATCCGGCTGCGCTATCTGATCTGCACGCGGTGGCGACTCTTGCGGGCTGGACAGCTGCCAGGTGTGTGAGCGTTTCGTAGCACGATGGCTTGTTCGGGCCGGAAGGCGAGCGGCCGGCAGCGTCGCCTGGAGCCGCGTAAGCGGCAGCGCGCTTACAGTGCTTCTCTACTGAATATCGGGATACGTCGGCGATCGAGTGCACGGAGAGATAAGCGGCAATGTCGGTGCAGTTGCAGCCCATCTGTATGAGTTTGCCGATGAGTTGGGCGTGCGACTCGAGCTTCCGGTTCCTGACTCCATCCAGCAAGGTCTGTTCAAAATTCGTTCAAAACCATCCTCCAGCCTTTGCCGTCCGGACCAGGACGAGGCGTGTCGATGGCGGTATCGCTGTTCGCCCCGGGCTACTGCGAGACCTCCTGTCGCCTGGGATGCAGTGGATCGTGAAGCACGCCTTCGGACCAGCCGCCCCCGAGGTCGCCGATCAGCGATGCCGCGTCGAGCAGCCGCTGTTGCTGCACGTTCAACGCCGTCTGCTGGACGGTCAGTTGAGCCGTCTGCGCCGTCGAGACGGTCGTGTAGTCCACGGTGCCGGCCTGGTATTCGTTGAGCGCGATCTCGGTGCCGCGCGTTGCGTCGCGTACGGCGCGCTCCAGCACATCGGCCTGCTGCGCAAGGACGCGCAAGCCGACGAGGTCGTTCTCCACCCCCTCGAAGGCCGTCAATACGGTGCCGCGATAGTTGGCCACGGCCGCGTCGTACCTTGCCTGGGCCGAGGCGACCTGTGCATTGCGCGCGCCGCCATCAAATAGCGTCTCGCTGGCCGAGGCGCCCAAAGACCAGACGTGATTGGCGATATGCAGCAGGCCCGACAACGGCGATTGCGTGAAGCCGTCCAGTGCCGACAGCGAAATCGTCGGGTAATACGCCGCCACGGCGACGCCGATCGCGGCGTTCTGCGCGGCCATCTGCCGTTCGGCCGTGGCAATGTCCGGCCGTCGCTGCAGCAGCGTCGACGGCACCCCGACCGGAATCGCCGGCAGCGTCGGCAAGGTCGGATCGTGTGGCAGGTCCAGGTCTTCGGGATTCTTGCCGACCAGCACGGCGATCGCGTGGGCATTCTGGGCGCGGGCGACGCCAAGCGCGATCAGGCTCGACTGCGCTGTATCCAGCTGGGTCTGCGCGGTCACCAGGTCGGACGGCGGCACGGTGCCGGCCCTGTCCTGGTCGGAAACGACGCGAAGCGCCTGCTGGAACGCCTCTACGGTGTGGGTCAGAAGGTCGATGTTCGCGTCGGTCACCCGCAGATCAATGACCGCGTTCGCCAGCGCGATCTGCTCGGACAACGTCGCATTGGCAAGCGTCGCTTCACTGGCCTGAGCGGTGGCGGAACTCGATTCAATGTTGCGACGCACCTCCCCCCACAGGTCGGGCGCCCAGCTCGCGTTGGCCTCGAGCGAACCGGAATTGTTGACGCTTTGGAAGGTGCCCGCACTGCTGCTGAGTGAACTGCTGCTGAGGTTACCCGTCGGCGAGCGCCCGCGGGTCACCGAACCGGTGACGCCGAGCGTCGGAAACAGCGCGCTGCGCGCGAGCCGCACCTCGGCCAGCGCCGCCTGATAGTTCGCGTAGTCCTGGCGCACCGTCTGGTTCGACACCGACACCAGCGGCTCGAGGTCATTGAGCAGCGGGTCGTTGAACGCGGTCCACCAGTCGCCCTTCGGGCTCTCGGCGGCGGGCTCCGCCTCGGTCCAGCCGGGCAGTTCCTTCCACGTGGCGGGCGTCGGCACAGCGGGACGGTGATAGTCGGGGCCAACCATGCATCCGGCCGTGAGTGAGGTGAGCAACGCCAGCGAAGCGGTGGCCAGCGTGGTGCGGGAAATCGTCATCATCATGCGTTTGCATCCGGGGCTTCGGGGCGGCGATTCCACGGCAGGCGAGCGGACCACTTGACGAGTCGCGCGCGCAGCCGGTCGAGATACAGATAGATCACCGGCGTCGTGTAAAGGGTAAAAACCTGGCTCAGGATCAGCCCGCCCATCACGGTGACGCCAAGCGGCTGCCGCAGCGACGCGCCCTGGCCGATGCCGATCGCGAGCGGCACCGCGCCCAGCACGGCGCCGAAGGTGGTCATCATGATCGGGCGCAGCCGCACCACGGCGGCCTCGTGGATTGCCTCGCGGGCGTTCCTGCCTTCGTGGCGTTGCAACTGGATCGCCACATCGACCATCATGATGCCGTTTTTCTTGACGATCCCGATCAGCAGAATAATGCCGATCAACGCGATCACCGAAAACGGCGTGCCGAAGATCAGCAGCGCGAGCGTCGCGCCGATGCCGGCCGAAGGCAGCGTCGACAGGATCGTGAGCGGGTGGATCGTGTTCTCGTACAGCACGCCGAGCACGATATAGACGACCACCAGCGCGGCGAGGATCAGGAGCGGCACGGCGCCCATCGACTGCGCATAGGCCTGCGCCGCACCCGCAAACGCGCCGTGCACGGAAGCCGGCATGCCGATGTCGCGCCCGGCCTGCTCGATGAGCTTGCCGGCCTGGCTGAGCGAACCGCCGGTCGGCAGGTTGAACGAGATCGTGCCAGCGACGAGGCCGCTTTGGTGGTTCACCTGGGTCGCGGTGTGGCTGTTCACGAACGTCATCATTGCGGGCAGCGGCACCATCGTTTCGGCCGCCGTGCTGTCCGCGCTGCCGCTGGAGTTGCCGCCCTTGCTGTTCGAGATGCTGTTGGTCTGCTGGTTCGCTTCGGCGTCGGCATTCAGCGAGTTCGTATTCGCGCTGGTACTCGAAGCGCTGCTCACGGCAGCTCGCTGCGTCACGGGTGAGACGGTGCCGCCGGGCATGCGCGTCTGCTGCGTGCCGCTCGGGTTGCCGGCCGCCGTGCTCAGGAATACCTGGTTAAGCGACTGCGGAAATTGCCAGTAGGGCGGCGCGACTTCCATCACGACGAAGTACTGGTTCAGCGCGTTATAGATCGTCGACACAGTGCGCTGGCCGAATGCGTCGTACAGCACGTTATCGATCTGGTTTGGCTGGAAGCTGTAGCGCATCGCGGTCGCGCGGCTGATGTTCACGTAGGACTGCAAGCCGTTTTGCTGCAGATCCGAGTTCACGTCTTCCAGTTGCCCGCGATATTTGCCGAGTTCGGTCACGAGCTTCGGCACCCACTTGAACAGCACGCTCGCATCGTCGCTCGTCAGCGTGTACTGGTATTCGGCGGCGGCCTGGCGGCCGCCGATCTGCAGATCCTGCTGAGCTTGCATGAAGAGGCGAGCGCCAGAGACCGCATTGAGTTTGGGACGCAGGCGGTTGACCACCTCGGTGGCCGACAGGTGGCGTTCCGCAAGCGGCTTGAGTTCGATAAACACGTTGGCCGTGTTGAGCGCGCGGCCGCCGGTGAAGCCGGCGACCGACGCTACCGCCGGGTCTTTCTGCACGAGCGACTGCAGTTGCGCGAGCTTCTTCTCCATCGCCGTGAACGAGATGCTCTGGTCGGCGATGATCTGCCCGATCAGGATGCCGGTGTCTTGTTCCGGGAAGAACGTCGCGGATAGCAACCGGAACAGGAACACGTTGAGCACGAGCAGGCCGATCAGCAAGAGGACGATCGCGAGCGCATGGTCGAGCACGGCGGTCAGCGAACGCGAGTACGCATTCCTGAACCGCTCGAACTGCGCTTCGATCCATCTCGCCCAGCGTCCCTTCGCATGCTGCGCGTGCCCGCGCCTCAACACGTATGCGCACATGGTCGGCGTGACCGTGAGCGAGATCAGCAGCGACAGCAGGATCGCGATCGACAGCGTGACGGCGAACTCATGAAACAGCAGCCCGACGATGCCGGGCATCAGCAGGATCGGCAGGAACACCGCGATCAGCGACAGGCTCATCGAGATCACCGTGAAGCTGACTTCGGCGCTGCCGCGCAGCGCGGCTTCTTTCGGGTCGAGGCCGGCTTCAAGATGGCGCATGATGTTTTCCAGCACCACGACGGCATCGTCGACGACGAAACCGGTGCCGATCGTCAGCGCCATCAGCGAGAGGTTGTCGATGCTGTAGCCGAGCAGATACATCGGTCCGAAGGTGCCGACGATCGACAGCGGCAACGCGACCGCCGGGATCAGCGTCGCGCGCGGCGACAGCAGAAACACGAACACCACACCCACCACCAGCAACATCGCGATGAACAGCGTGCGCTCGGTATCGGCGACCGACGAACGCACTGACTCGGAACGATCGATCGCGACGTTCACGTGGATCGTGCTTGGCAGGGCCGCTTCGATGATCGGCAGACGCGCCTGGATCTGGCCGACGGTTTTCACCACATTGCTGCCCGGCGTCGGATAGACAATCACGAGCACCGCTGACTTGCCGTTATAGAGCCCGGCGTTGCGGATGTTCTCGTTCGAGTCGCGCACCTGCGCGACGTCGCGCAACAGCACCGGCGCGCCGTCGCGATACGCGATGACGACGTCGCGATACGGCGCGGCCCTGCTGATCTGGTCGTTCGAGAGGATCTCGTAGCGCTGGTCGCCCTGGTCGATGTGGCCTTTCGCGCTGTCGGCGTTCGCCGCGCCGATTGCCGCGCGCACGTCTTCGAGGCCGATGCCGTAACTGTTCAGCTTGCCCGGCTCCAGTTCGACGCGCACCGACGGCAACGCGCCGCCGCCAAGCGTGATCTGCCCGACACCGTTGACCTGCGACAGCTGCTGCTGGATCACCGAATTGGCGGAGTCGTAGAGCTGGGCTTTGGTGAGCGCGTCGGAGGTCAGCGCGAGCACCATGATCGGTGCGCCGGCCGGATTGTACTGGCGATACGTGGGGTTGCTGCGCAGCGTGGGCGGCAGATCGGCGCGCGCGGCCTGGATCGCCGCTTCGACGTCGCGCGCCGCGCCATTGATGTCGCGGTTAAGCCCGAACACGACAATGATCAACGACGAACCCACATAGCTGATCGACGTGAGCTGGTTCACGTCGGCGATGGTCCCGAGGCGCCGTTCCAGCGGCTCGGCGACGGTCGCTGCCATGGTTTCCGGGCTCGCGCCCGCCATGTTGGCCTGCAGCGCGATGACGGGATAGGCAATGTTCGGCAGCGGCGCAACCGGCAGACGGAAATACGCGAGTATCCCGGACAGCGCAATCGCGACCGCGAGCAGCGTGGTCGCGACCGGGCGCCGGATGAACAGCGCCGAGATGTTCACGGCGCGCTCTCCGGCGGCGCGGCGGCGTCTCCACGCCGCGCCCGGCGCCGCGCGTTGACGCGTTGCGCGAGCCGGTCGAAGAACAGATAGATGACCGGCGTCGTGAACAGCGTCAGCATCTGGCTAAGCGTGAGGCCGCCGATGATCGCAAGACCCAGCGGGCGGCGCAGCTCCGAGCCGGTGCCCGAGCCGAGCAGCATCGGCAACGCGCCGAGCATGGCGGCGAGCGTCGTCATCAGGATCGGCCGGAAGCGCAGCAGCGACGCTTCGAAGATCGCTTCGCGCGGCGGCTTGCCGTGCACGCGCTCTGCTTCGAGCGCGAAATCGACCATCATGATGGCGTTCTTCTTGACGATGCCGATCAGGAGCACGATGCCGATGATACCGATCACGTCGAGATCGCTGCCGGCGATCATCAGGGCCAGCAGCGCGCCGATGCCGGCCGAGGGCAGGGTCGAGAGGATCGTCACCGGGTGAATGTAGCTCTCGTACAGCACGCCGAGCACGATGTACACGGCGACGAGCGCGGCGACCAGCAGATACACCTCGCTCGACAGTGAGTCTTCGAATGCCTGCGCGGCGCCCTGGAACGTCGACGTGATCGAAGGCGGCAGGTTCACCGAGCGCTCGGCGTCGCGAATCTGCCGCACGGCCGAACTGAGCGACGCGTCCGGCGCGAGGTTGAACGAGATCGTCACTGACGGGAACTGCGCGAGATGGCTGATCATCAGCGGCGAGCGCGTGATGTGGATCGTCGCGATGCCCGACAGCGGCACCTGGCCGCTGCTGCTCGTCTGGCTCGGCAGATACAGGTTGCCGAGTGACTGCACGGTGGGCACCGCTTCAGGTTTGGCGACAAGGATCACGCGGTACTGATCGGACTGCTGGAAGATGGTCGACACGATGCGCTGGCCAAGCGCGTCGTACAGCGCGTTGTCGATCGTGGCCGCCGTGATCCCGTAGCGCGCCGCCAGCTGCCGGTTGACTTCGACGTAGACGCTCAGGCCGTCGGTGTTCAGGTTGCTCGTGACGTCGGTGATCGCGGGAATCTGCTTCATCCGCTCGATGAGCGCCGGCACATACTGGTTGAACGCCTGCTGGTTCGGCCCGCGCAGCACGAAGTTGTACTGATTGCGCGAGATCGACGTGTCGAGCGTCAGGTCCTGCTCCGGCTGCAGATACAGCCGTATGCCGGGCACGTTGGCGACTTCCTGCTGGATGCGGCGGCCGATTTCCTCGGCGGTCAGCGAGCGGTCGTCGCGCGGGCGGAGATTGATCAGGAAGCGGCCATTGTTGAGCGTCGGATTGGTCCCGTCGATGCCGACGTACGACGTGATCGAAACGACGTCGGGGTCTTTCAGGATCGCGTCGGCAAGCGCAGTTTGACGCCGGACCATCGCCGGGTACGACACCGAGGTGTCAGCGACGCTGATGCCCTGGATCACGCCGACGTCCTGCACCGGGAACAGACCCTTCGGGATCACGATATACAGAATTGCCGTGAGGGCGACCGTGCCGAGCGCGACCAGCAGCGTCAGTGTCTGGTGATCGAGCACCCAGCTTAGGCCGCGCTCGTAGGCGGCGAGCGTCTTGTCGAAGATCCCTTCGCTGAAGCGCTCGAAGCGGCTCGGATGACGTTGCGCCTGCGCGCGCAGAATGCGCGCGCAGAGCATCGGCACGACCGTCAGCGAGACGACCGCCGAGATCACGATCGTCACCGCGAGCGTGATCGCGAACTCGCTGAAGAGCCGGCCGATCACGCCGCCCATGAACAGCAGAGGAATCAGCACCGCGATCAGCGATATGGTCAGTGACAGGATCGTGAAGCCAATCTGCCCGGCGCCTTCGAGCGCCGCTTCGAGCGGCGTCCTGCCTTCCTCCAGGTAGCGGACGATGTTCTCGATCATCACGATCGAATCGTCGACGACGAAACCCGTTGCGATGATCAACGCCATCAGCGAGAGGTTGTCGATCGAATAGTTGAGCAGGTACATCACGGCGAGCGTGCCGATCAGGGATACCGGCACCGAGATGCTCGGGATGACGGTGGCCGGCACGTTGCGCAGGAACACGAAAATGACCAGCACGACCAGCACGACCGCGAGCACCAGTTCGAACGCGGCGTCCGATACCGACGAGCGGATTACGCCGGTGCTGTTCGATACCACCGTGATCTGCATGCCTGCCGGCAGTGTCGATTCGAGCGTCGGCAGTTGCTTCGTGATCTGGTTCACGGTCGCGATCACGTTCGCGCCCGGTTGACGCTGCACGTTCAGCACGATCGCGGGCGTGTGGTTGTACCATGCACCGCGCTCGACGTCCTGCGCCGCCTGGCTCACGTGAGCGACATCGCGCATGTACACCGGTGCGCCGTTTTGATACGCGATGACGGTGTCCAGATAGTCTTTGGGATCTACGATCTGGTCGTTAGCATTGATCGTGTAGTCGAGTTCCGGGCCGTCGAAATTGCCCTTCGGCTGACTGACGTTGACGTTCGCGAGCAGCGTGCGCAGATCGTCGATGTTCAGACCGTAGGCGGCGAGCTTCTGCGGATCCGCTTCGACGCGCACGGCTGGCACGTTGCCGCCGGCTGTCGTCACGAGACCGACGCCGGGCACTTCCGAGATCTTCGTCGCGAGGCGGTTGTTGGCCGCGTCCTGCAACTGGGTGAGCGACATCGACTTCGACGTGACCGCAAGCGTGAGGATCGGCTGGTCGGCCGGGTTGATCTTGGCGTAGACCGGCGGCTGGGGCAGGCCGCTCGGCAGAAAGCTGTTGGCCGCGTTGATCGCCTGCTGGACGTTCTGCTCGGCGATGTCGAGATTCAGCGAGAGATCGAACTGCAGCGTGATGACCGACGCACCTTCCGAACTGTACGAGACCATCTGCTGCAGACCCGGAATCTGGCCGAGCTGCACTTCGAGCGGCGCGGTGACCGTGGTCGCCATGACGTCCGGACTCGCGCCAGGGTAGAAGGTCTGCACCTGGATGGTCGGATAATCGACGGCGGGCAACGATGAAACCGGCAGGAAGCGCACCGCGACCAGCCCCACGAGCACGAGCGCGATCATCAGCAGCGACGTCGCTACTGGCCTCAGGATGAACAGGCGGGAGATGTTCATCGATGGATGGTCTGCACGCTATGACGCGTGCGACGCCGCGTCTGGCGCGTGCGCGTGAGGGGTGTGGCTCGCCCCTGAGGCGGGCGCCTCTCCAGGTGCTTCGGAAGCGGTAGCGCCCGACGCCGCGGCTGCGCTGCTGGCGGCAGCCGGCCGGGCCGCGGACGCCGAGATCTTCGCGCCATCGCTCAGCCGGTCCATGCCGTCGGTGACGACCACGTTGCCGGCGGACAGCCCTGTCGTGATCACCGTGTGCTGGCCGTCGCCCGGTCCCAGCGTGACCCTGCGGACCGAAACGGTGTTGTCAGTGTTGACGAGATACACGTAGTCGCCCGGCGCGCCGCTCTGCACGGCGGGCGCCGGCACCAGCACCGCGTTTTGCAGCGTGTCGACCAGCAGCTTCACGTTGACGAATTCGTTCGGAAAGAGCGCCTCGTCCTCGTTGGGGAAGGTCGCACGCAACGTGACCGTGCCGGTGGCGGTCGCCATCTGGTTATTGATCGCGTACAGCATGCCGGTGGCGATTTTGCGGGCGTTGTCGCTGCGGTACACCGTCACGGGTAGCTGCGCCCCTGAATTGACGCGCTGCAGCACATTGCCGAGGTCGTTTTGCGGCACCGTGAACTGGACTGTGGTCGGCTTCATCGTCGTGATCACGACGATGCCTGGCTGGCTCGATGCGGTCACGTAGTTGCCCGGATCGACGAGGCGCAGCCCGACCCGCCCCGACACCGGCGCTGTGATGTGGCAGTAGGCGATGTCGAGGGCGAATTGTGCGATGTTGGCCTCGTCGACCTTGACCGCGGCTTCGTCCTGCTGGACGAGGAACTTCTGGTCGACGTAGGTCTGCTCGGCGATCGATCTGCGCTCGTTCAGCTGCGTGAAGCGGGCGAGGTCGGAGCGGGCCTGCGCAAGTGCGGCTTTATCCTTCGCCAGTTGTGCTTCGGCCTGCTGTTTGCTGATTTCGTACTGGCGTGGATCGATCTGCGCGAGGAATTGCCCCTTCTGGACGTCCTGCCCTTCCTGATAGCCGACCGCGGTCAGGTAGCCGCTCAGTTGCGTCAGCACGGTCACAGTGGCGACGGGGGTGACGGTGCCCAGCTCGCTCAATACTACCGGCATCGGTCCCGTCGTTGCGGCGGCAACCGTCACCACTTGCGGCGCCACACTGGGCTTCGGCGCCTTTGAGCGGAGCAGGTGCACGATCACGAGTACGACCAGCGCCAGCGCCACAACCGCGAACACGATGAGGCCCCGCCGCGGGCTCTTTGCATGGTTTGGCGACACTTCGCTCATGGCCGCCTCCCGTCGCGTCTGTCGCTCTCGACGCGCACCGTCCACAGCGGGCGCGGGCAGGGGGAGTGGAGCCGGGCGCGCTCACGGGCCGTTCTTTGACGGGTAGCAGCGCCCCGAGTCGATGACGCCGGTTGCAGTTCGCGAGCAGGGGGCGGCTGTCTGGGGTGCAGACGGCCTGGCCGGTTGCTGTCGAAGAGCCGCATAGAAACTCCCAGGATTGGGCGCCGTCGCCAACGGCAAGAATCCGGATATTCAGCAAGCGAAGTCTATCCGACTGCAGGGCGATCTTTGCAGCATTGCATTTTCGGGAGATTCCGATTTGTTACGAAGGTGTGTGCGTTGCGCCGCGTCATCCGTCTGCAAGACTTGCCGCTACGCTGTCGCGAGAACAGCGATGCAGGATCTGGGGTGGCCGGTGCCCAGTTAGTGCCATCGCTTTTTCGGAATGGGTCGGGCAGGACTGCACGACAGCCCTCATCAGCTCACGGTGAAGCTTACGAATATCCTTTCGTAAACGCTTGCTGAATCGTTTTGACGAGGCGTTCTGCGCGCTGCAACTCGACCCGCCTGCAATGGCCGATCTCCCGGCAGACAGGCGCCAACGATGCGGACGAACTGACTCCCACCGCGCTCGATCACTACGGCATCGGCCTCGAAGACATGCGGACAACGCTGGCGTCGGCGAACGCCAACATTCCCAAGGGCACTATCGAAAGGTCCGGGCACACCTGTCCAATAGAGCATGCAGTGTTTGCAGCAATCGGTAATGGGCGCGCGCCGGGTGCGGCTGGCACAGATTCCGCGCCGCAGTTCGGGTTACTGCTGCGCCGATGCGGTGCCGGTGGAGTCGGAACCGGTCGACGATTGTCGATGCCGATGACCGCGGATGCCGCCTGTCGGCGCGACCGAACTCGCTGGCACGGGCGGCGGGGGATGATTGATGAATTGAAAATTCTGCGCGATGCTGGAATTCGCGAATGTTCCACTCGATTGTGCGAAGACAGTAGACATGCCGGCGACGGATGCGATTGCCGCTGCGAAAACAAGTCGATTCATCCAGTGATCCTCCGTTGTGTTGACGAGTCCGATGCGGAAGACGAACGCCAAAAGCCGGATCGTCGCTTAATGGCGGGCTCAGGGAGGCCGGCGGGCGGAGTATTCCGTTGCCGACACCTGTCAATCAGCCATCGGGTGTATGCCGCAGTCGGAGAGGCGAGTGAGTGTCGCGACAAGAATCCAGCCGACGAGGCCTAACAAAGCAAAAAGTACAGTTAGGCGAGCCATGGTTTTGCTCCTGATGGCGCGGTTCGAAGGAATGGTTCACGCGAAACGCACGGGCCGCGCCACTGCACGGGATTAAAAAACGTCGTGGCGTTAGCGCAGCCAGTTTAGGCCCTGCAGGGTGCAATCAGATTGCGGCTTCGCTTACAAGCGTTACCTCATATAACGGCGCGTGGCGCGTTGCGGACATGGCCGCTGGCCGGTCTTGTCGCCGACGGTAGTCGTCGACGGCGTTACGCAACGCTGTATCGAAGGGCCGAGTGTTACCCTGCGTCCAGGCATCTACCATCGAAGACAGTTTCGAAAAACCGGGATCACCTTCGGTTCGCATGTGCCTAAGGGTTACATCTACGCTGCGATTGCATTCCCGGCGTTTGTCGCGGCATCAACATGCTATCGCGTCGCGCGAAGGTATCAAGGCGTGTGTCATAGCGCGTCCATACGGAACCTATGCAGTACTCACGGCGGGAGCGACAAAGTGCTCGCTGAAGCGCTGCCGCAGCGTCAGTTCTTGAACCTTCCCCGTGCCCGTGAGCGGGAGGTCGGCAACGAACACGACATCGTCGGGGATGCACCACTTCGCGACCCTGCCCGCGAAGGAGTCCGGTCCTGTCGCACGGAGGCCATTCACCTTGCGCTGCTGCCGGACGATGGATCGGGCGGAGGGTTCTGCAGCATAGCGGGACCGGATCCCTGGGAACTGACCCCCTCCCGGCGCACCGGTCACTCGTGCGTATAGGTCTTGCTGATCGGCGTTTTGCGGTTCGCAAAGAAAGATTTCACCTTTTGAGCGAAGGACTTCTTCGGCGTCAGCTTGCATTCCTCAACCAGAGCGGCAACGGTTTCGTCCTGACCGACTATGACGACATCTTCGGGTTGCAGCTTGCCTTTGTTGTTGTAGCCGTCCATCCAGTACACCATCTGTGGCTTGTACGCATCATCCATCACGATGAAGTCCTGGCAAGTCATTTTGCCTGGTTTCATTTCCTTGTTGGAATCGGCAAGGCAGGACGCCGACAGGATGACACCAATGAGACAGACAGCTGCTTTGCTCGTGTTCACGTCTCTCTCCTCCAGTAAGCGGTAACAATCGGTTCCAGCATTGAGCGATGGCGACATCCGCAAACGGCGGCGCCGGGGTCATCGCTCCTGTCGAGATGGCGTGGTCGCTGATTTCCTCGAGCACTTCGTGCCGGAGCGCACCCTTCGACCACGTTCACGTAGGCAATAGACTACATGGCTAGTGGGGATGCCGATATGACACAAAGGTTCAATGGCGGCGGTGCCTGGAAGGTGATAGGCTGAGCAGCCGAGACATCGGGTCTGTGGCCTTTCGGGCACAGACCGCTGCTTCAGAATGCGACTAAGTCGCCCGATGCGACGATCGTGGCGGCAACGCGCCCTCAAGTGCCGAAGGCGAACGACGGCGTACTCGTCCGTGAGAATGGCTGCCCAGCCCTGCATTTGATGATGCTTTCCTACTTACGCGGCTAGATAGTCATGGACCACCGTGCCGAGGCCGAGCGTCAGGTCGGACAGGATGTGCACGCCGGAGATCACTTCCCGCACCGGCAACACCGCGACGGGCGCGAGCGCGTGATGGAACAGTTCTAGCGCAGCGGGCCCTTCCCATGCACCCTTCACGGTGATGTCTTCACAGTAGTAGCGCACCAGTTCACAGATGCGGGCGGTGCCATCCACGTGCGGAATGATCTTGAGCAGAAAGTTCGGCGCGGAGAGCGACGCGAGCACCTTGTCATGGGGCAGCGCGCGATGCTTGTAACCCATGGTTGCGACCGCTATTGGCACCGGCCCGTACCGGAGGACGCCGCCTATCGTGTCCTTTTCGACGCGCAGTTGCGGCGAGGCGAGTTTCTTGGGAAAGCCCCAGATTTCACGTCCGCCCGCGATCGGCGGTTCGTCGTCCAGAAACATAGCGTGCACATAACCCCCCACCTGCCCCTGGAAGCGGACCGGAATCACCTGGCCGCTTTCGGTGTAATCCCCGAAGCCGGTCGAATCGGGCATCCGGATGAATTCGAATTTAACGATCGGATCGGTCATTTCCAGCGGGGCGGGAATCATTTCGGCCAGTACATCCGGATCCGTCCGATAGGTGATGATGAGAAACTCGCGATTGACGAAACGATAAGGGCCCGGTGGAAACGCGGGGCTCGTGAGCGGCATCGCAAATGCGCGCTCTTTTACCTCTGCTTCGGTCATGATGGGTGTTCCTCCTGCATAGGGTTTCGAGGGGAGAGGTCGTAGACGTGAATGCCCGGGGCGACTTCCAGTGCGTTCCGCCATTCCGGATGGTCAATTGCGTGGCGCACGTCGCCGTACCCAAAGTCCCACAGGTCCATCACGGTGGCGCGAGAAAATTCATAGTCCTTGAAATTGGCCGACTTCGTATCGTGCCGGTTGATGAAGTGCACGATGGCAACCGCCCCTCGCGTGCTTATCCCGGCGAGCCTCTGTACATCCGGGTCGGACTGGAGCGCTGGCGGTAGCTTGTCGAGCAAACGGCGCAGAGCGCCGCGCAGTTCCTCGATCTCCTTGATACGGGTCGCGTTGAGTCGCGTCTTGCTCGCGTACTGTATGTCCTTGGCGCGCTCCTGCACCTCATTGAGGTTCTTCGGCAGTTCACCGACGCCGCTAAACACATCGATTTGCAGGACCAGCCCGCTCGCCCTGTAGTCCTGGTCGACCACGTACCACAGCGGTGTATTGGAGGAGATTCCGCCGTCCCAGTACCACTCGCCGTCAACGCTCACAGGGGGAAAGCCCGGCGGCAGTGCTCCGCTTGCCATAATGTGCTCGGGACGAATCTCGATCTCCTTATTGTCGAAATACACGGAGTTGCCCGAGGTCACATTGACCGCGCCGAGCGAAAGGCGAACCGCCTTGCGGTTGATCAGATCGAAGTCGACCAGTTCCTCGAGTGTCGCCTTGAGCGGCTGCGTATCGTAGAAGCTGAGCGCGCCCAGGCTCCCTTCGGGCGCCATGAAAGGCGGGGGCATGCGAGGCGCAAAAAAACCCGGTATGCCGAGTGTGAGCGCAGATGCTGCGCTCATGAAATTGAACACCTGCCGGATCGGATCCAGCGACGCTGGCGGCACAAACGGCGACTGCCCCGACACGCGTTCCCAGAACTCACGCAACCGCCCGACGCGCCGGTCCGGCGGATTTCCCGCTATCAACGCGGCATTGATCGCTCCGATCGACACGCCGGCGATCCAGTCGGGGACCACGCCAAGTTCAGCCAGGCCTGCAAATACACCCGCCTGGTAAGCACCCAGGGCGCCGCCGCCCTGCAGGACGAGGATGGTATGGTCGAACTTGCCCAGGGTTGGCACCGCTGTGGGAGGTTTGCTCGTACGTACACGTGCCATGGATGTCCCCAGTAGTCAGCGAAGAAACGATCGCCGTACGAAGCCGCCGACGCCTCCGGGCACGGCCAGGGCGACGCGTCGGGTCTGCGCGGCACCTCTTTGCCGGTCCTGCATGTCACGGTTCAACCAGCCGCAGGAAGACTGACCTGACCGCCAGCTCTACTGGCCGATTGCGCGGATCTCATAGCCTGTAGGCACCGATACGCAGGCCTGAGTACCCGACAGGAATCACTGATTGCGCTGTGCAGATCGGGCCTGGGCGAGCGCGTCCCCGCAAGGCGCGGAAAGCATTCTTCGAGCCGATGGCCGGCACCCTTAACTCGATCCAATTCCATCAATCTAGATCTCGCGAATTCCGCGCGCAATTAGACTTTGGTCGCATCCGCCGCTCATACAGGCAGCCGCCAGGCTTTCGCGCACGAAGTTCCGTGCTCAATTTCGCGAGTGCCCTGATAGTCCATGGTCTTTTCCGCTTGAGAACTCGACTGGCTTCTGCCGTTGCGTCGTTCGACAAACGATCAGAGGAGGAGTGCTTGACCGCGCAATCCACGTCGCTGGCCAATATGACAGTTTTCCGTACGTTCGATCGTCGCAGAGAATGCGCGAGAAATCTCTATGTGGCTCTTGACTGACTATCGGGTTGAAGCCGCTATTGATGAAGGTGTTACATATCTCATGTCATCGGCGGTTTCAACGTGGCAATACACGTAAAAGTGCCGCAAAGGCCCGGTTGTGATGCAAATTCGAGCAGGTCCCGGGACAGCCTGACGTCGGCCGTCTTTACCGGCATGACCGGGTAAATTGAGTAAAAACGATTGTCTTGTCGATGGGCGTGCCTAGAATAGAAGGACTTTGATTGGCGAAAATGGATCGGCTCCTGGTCGTTTATTCTGTCCGCCGTTAATAACCCGCTGCGTTGATTCGATTCGGTAAATTGTCGATCGAATTGATAGCGTCGGCGCACACGGTATTTTTGACTACCGTTTCAGCTGTCTGGCGATACGCAGTCTGATTTATCTTCGTCTGCCTGTTGTTCGACAAATGTTGTGGGACCGTGCGTGCCCGGTGATGTTCTGTTTTCGTGGTTCCGCCCGTTCGCTGTATGAGTTTTGTTTCGCCCGGTCAGTACCCGAAGTGTGGCGTAACCCTGTTTATCCTCGCGAAGAAGACGGCGTTTGTCACGCACGGTTGCAGCAAGCGTTTCGCAGTTAACCGCTCACAACACGACGCCTGTACGTTTTGTATTGGCACATTAGTTCGCATCGTGACCTCGGGCCATCTTGCCGTGTGAGCACCTCAGGGGAAACATTTGCCGTGGCTATCATCTTGCCGGCAGTTGTCCTTGCGCTGGCAGCGATCATCCTGTGGCTGCTGACCGCGCGATCGCGGCGGAACCGGCTTATGCCGTCGCGCAATGGACCCGGACAGGAAGATGTTCCTGCCCGGATGGCTCAGCCTTTGATGACCGGCGTCGGCGCCCAACGGTTGCCCGTGTGGTCGATGACAAGGTTTGCCAACTTCTTCGCGACTTCGAAGGAGCGCGGTAGATCGGATGCCTCGCATGGTAAGCCAGCTCATGACGATGTATCGGGTCCGGAGACAATGCGGTCCCATCAAGGACAACCTGCGAAGCAGGCGTTTGAGGGGAGATGCCGCGTGGCCACAGTTCAGGCTTTTCACTGGGCTACGGCCACGGGGCGGCGGTCTCATACACACCACGACGGCACGCCGCAGCGGCCCGTCCCGACCGGCAGAATCTCCGGGAAGCAGTTTCTGGAGGACTGTTTTCCAGAGCTATGGGAATTGTTGCCGCTCGGGATTCTGGTGCTGGACGACCGGGGCGAGATCCTGCTGGCAAATTTGCACTCGGAAAAGCTCTTTGGCTACGGGCGCGGTGAATTGATCGGGGAACCGGTTTCCCGACTCATTCCCGAACTGTGGATCAACGGCAAATCCGCCTATCAGGATGGCTTTCTGTCGACGTCGGACGGCCTGCCCGCCAGTTCCATGCACAGCCTCAATGCGGTACGCAAGGACCGATCGGCCTTCCCCGGGGAAATCCGTTTCCTGCGAGCTTCCATTAAGGGTAGCGGGGCGATCCTGATGTTCATCGAGGACAGGACGGATCACTATGCGCTGCTCCGAAACCAGCAGGATCTCGCCCACGTGACGCGTGTTTCGACCATGGGCGAACTCGCTGGATCGCTTGCGCACGAACTGAACCAGCCGCTGACGGCGATCCTCAGCAACGTGCAGGCGGCGCTGCGGTTCATGTCGGCCGATCCAATCGATGTCGCCGAGGTCCGCGAGATTCTGAATGACGTCGTCCAGGACGACTATCGCGCCAGCGAGATCATCCGGCGCATTCGTGCAGTCGTCAGGAAGGGGGACGCGGAGTTCGCGTTACTCGATCTGGCTAGCATGATCCATGACGTCGTTCTGCTGCTGCACAGCGATGCCATCCTGCGCCAGATGCGGGTGACAACCGATATACGCGACGATCTCCCCGCCGTGTATGCCGACAAGGTGCAGTTGCAGCAGGTCACGCTCAACCTTCTTCTCAATGCATTCGATGCGATGAGCGCGGTATCGCCGGGCGAGCGTGTGGTGTTGATTACGCTAAGCCGGGAGCGTGACGACATGGCGCGCATTGCCGTGCGCGACTGCGGCCACGGGCTCACGGTAGGCAAGCTGGATACCATTTTCAAGCCGTTCTATACA
This sequence comes from Paraburkholderia sp. GAS448, assembly GCF_050435685.1. NCBI lineage: Bacteria > Pseudomonadati > Pseudomonadota > Betaproteobacteria > Burkholderiales > Burkholderiaceae > Paraburkholderia > Paraburkholderia sp. GAS448. The sequence goes on along the minus strand of NZ_JBNDKT010000025.1, from coordinate 67,713 downwards.
TCCAAGCCCCATGGCCTCGGGCTGGGATTGTCGATCAGCCGGTCGATCGTGGAACTCCACGGTGGGCGGCTATGGGCCGAGAACAATACTGATCGAGGCGCGACGTTCTATGTCACGTTGCCAACAGGTAACGCGGCAGGGCACCAGGAGTCGCGGTAAACGCTATGGGATACCCTGAGCCGGTGGTGTTCGTCGTCGACGACGACGATTCCGTACGTACCGCCCTTGCGCGATTGATCCGGTCCGCAGGTTACCGTGTCGAGGTGTTTGCCTCAGCAAGCGAATTCCTGGCCACTGCCAGCCTTGCCGCATGTCCCTCGTGCCTGGTGCTGGACGTTCAGTTGCCGGACGTCAACGGTCTTCAACTGCAACGCGAGCTGGATGGAGCATGCCCGATCATCTTCATCACGGGGTACGGCGACATTGCGATGACCGTCCACGCAATGAAGGCCGGTGCGTCCGATTTTCTTTCCAAACCTGTGCGCGACGCCGACTTGCTGGGCGCGATCGAGCTGGCGCTCGAGCGCGCCCGACAGCTTTACGCCATGCGTTGCGAACGGGATGCGCTCTGCTGCCGCTTCGATCGTTTGACGCCACGTGAACGGGAAGTCATGGCGCTCGTCGCCGAAGGGCGCCTGAACAAGCAGGTAGCGAGCGAACTCGGTACGGTCGAACAGACGATCAAAGCGCACCGTGCGCGAGTCATGACGAAGATGGAAGTCACGTCGGTGGCGGAGCTCGTGCACATCCTGGACAGGATCGACATGCTTTCCGCAGCCGACAACCGGCCGTTCCGGTAGGTCCTCGCGGCCGCACGGTTTTTCAGCGCACACGCCGGGTGTCATGTCTCGCGCCCGCATATACGACCAAAGTCCAATACCGTGATCCGTTCGCGTCCCTTAGTCTAGTGCTTTAGGGTAGGCGAGTGCTCGCTTATCCCCGACACTGGACCATTCAAAATGGGAAATACCACGCCATTTGTCGTCGTCGTCGATGACGATGAGTCGGTGTGCCGGGCGATCAAACGACTATTGCGCTCCGTCGGTTTCACGACCGAGTCGTACTCGAGCGGCGAGGAATTCCTGAACACGCTGTCGTCGATGCCCTCGTACCGGCCAGATTGCGTGATTCTCGACATCCAGATGCCGGGCTTGAACGGACTGGAGGTGCAAAGACGTCTGGCAGGAAGCGGCTTGCCTGTCGTATTCATCACGGCGCATGACGACATCAACATGAGGGCGCAGGCGCTCTCGGGAGGCGCGGTGGCCTATCTGCCAAAGCCGTTCAACGACGAGCTATTCATCAAGACAGTGCGTGCGGCCATACAGGGCACGCCGTAAGCATGGGGAGCCCGCGTGCCGGTTGCCGTATGAGACCAAAGTTCAATTGTCGTTGGTTAAGAAGGCAACCAATATTAAGTTCGCGGGATGAAAAATGGTGCGTAAGGCGCATCGCTGGCCGCTACGCAACGCGATCAGGCATCGAAGATTTTTGAATGGAGCGCGTCATCATGTTCAGATTTTTGCGTCTTGTGGCAATGGTCCCGATCGTTCTCGCTGCTGTCGCGTGTTCGAACATGGGCACCTCCAGTTCATCGACCAGTTCGCCGGCCAGTTCCGGGCGCCCGGAACTGGAACAGAAGGCACGCGATGCGTACAAGACACTGATTGCGACCACACCAAAGGCCGACGACCTGAGAAACAAGGCAACGGCTGTCCTGGTGTTTCCGGGCATCGTCAAGGCAGGTCTGCTGGTAGGCGGACAGGAAGGCGATGGCGTGCTGTTCGACCCCAGCGGCAAGGTGCTTGGCTACTACAACCTGACGGCGGTTTCATACGGGCTGCAGGCTGGCGCACAAAGCTTCTCGCAAGCGATGTTCCTGATGACTCCCGCCGCGCTCAATTACCTGAACAGCAGCCAGGGCTGGTCGGTTGGCGTCGGTCCGAGTGTCGTGGTCATGGACGAGGGTACAGCCCGAACGATGACCACGACTACCATGCAGTCGGACGTCTATGCGTTCATCTTTGGTCAGTCAGGCCTGATGGCTGGCATGGGCGTGCAAGGCCAGAAGATTACGCCACTGAGCCCCTGACACGTTGAATGATCCGCACGAGTGAGCGCGGTAGTTTGATCTGTGATGGGTGTGAACAACCTGAACCGGAGTGTCCTTACGGAGGGCCGGGTCATGAAAGTATCGCCGCGCGTCACAACTGGACTGGCCGTCCTTCTGGTGGCATGGCCGGTATTCGCCCAGCAGCCGATTTTCTATCCCTCCAAGGGGCAAAGCCAGCAGCGTCAGCAAACCGACCTCGGTGAGTGTCAGGTCTGGGCGAAGCAGAACACGGGTGTCGATCCTGTCGCACTTGCACAGCAGTCCGGTCAACCGACTGCTCCGCCGCAGCAGGGAGGCGCGGTCAGGGGCGCTGCCGGCGGCGCCGCCGTGGGCGCTGTGGGTGGAGCTATCGGCGGCAACGCGGGCACGGGCGCGGCGATCGGCGCGGCCACGGGGGCGATGGTTGGCGGAGTGCGGCAACGCCGTAACAACCAGGCTGCGGCCCAACAGCAGCAGGCGGGTCAGCAGCAGGTCTCCCAGCAGATGGCGACCTTCAACCGGGCTGTGGGGGCCTGCATGTCTGGCCGCGGCTATACGGTCCAGTAGACATCGTTCGTTGCGGGAGGGATACCCCATGAACAGACAGTGCCTGCGCTTCGCGTCCGGCTCGCCTTGCTGGTCCGGTCTGGTTTGCACGCCCAATTAGCCGTGACAGGTGATGCCATGAAATGCGCGCCGCTGAATGCCTGCCTGCAACGATTCTCAAGGGGTGATCTGAGACTGGTGCTCGCGTGTGCCACGCTGGCGCTGTGCGCCGGTTGTCACAAGCCGGCAGGACTGCCTTCAACTGGACCTGTCGAAGTGACGGTGATGACAGTCGAGCCGCACGATACGCCGGTCGACTTCGAATTCACCGCCCAGACGGAAAGCTCACGGGAGGTGCAGATTCGTGCGCGCGTCGACGGCTTTCTCGACCGACGTGTGTACACCGAGGGTCAGCTGGTCCACGCCGGGCAGACACTCTTTCTGATGGATCACAAGCCTTTCGAAGCGGCGCTGCAGACAGCAAAAGGGCAGCTTGCCCAGCAACAGGCGAGGCTCTATGTGACGAAAGCCAATCTGGCGCGAGTGGTCCCGCTCGCGAGGCAGAACGCCTTGAGCCAGAAGGATCTTGACGATGCGACAGGCAATGAAAAGCAGGCAGAAGCTGCCGTGATCGCCGCTCAGGGCCAGGTCGAGACTGCGGAGCTCAATCTCAGCTATACGACGATCAAGTCACCGCTGAACGGCCTGTCGAGCTTCGCCAAACAGCAGGACGGTAGCTATGTGACTGCCGCCGCAAACGGATTGCTGACTACCGTCTATCAACTCGACCCGATGTGGGTCAACTTCAGCGTCTCCGAAAACGAGTTGCTCGGGTATCGCAGTCAGATAGAAAAGAAGCAGCTCGTGTTTCCCCCTAACAACGATTTCGAGGTCTCGGTCATTCTGGCCGATGGCACGGTGTTTCCTTCAACCGGCCGCATCAATTTTGCCAATCCGGCGTTCAGCACCGAGACGGGCACGTTCCTCGTGCGCGCGTCGTTTGCCAACCCGCAGGGCACCCTGCGTCCGGGCCAATTTGTGCGGGCGCGCGTCTCGGGCGCAATCCGTCCGAATGCGATCCTCGTGCCTCAGCGCGCGGTCCTGCAGGGGGCGAAGAGTCATTTCGTGTGGGTGGTCGATAACGAGTCCAAAGCCCGTCAACGCGTGGTCGAACCCGGTGAGTGGCATGGCGACGACTGGTTCATCACCGACGGATTGCATCCCGGCGAACGCATCGTGGTCGATGGCGCGATCCGGGTTATCGCGGACACGCCGCTCAAGATCACCGGCGCGCCCAAGCCGGCCAGTCAGCCGGCTGCCTCCAATGCGCCGCGAGAAGAGCCACAGCATCTCGCAGCGCGGCAGTCCGGCCAGACCGTGACGAAGTGACGGGCGGCCGATATGAACATCTCCCGCTTCTGCATCGACCGGCCGATTTTTGCATCAGTCATCTCGATCGTGATTACGCTCGGGGGTGCATTGGCGATGCTAAGTCTGCCGATCGCGCAGTATCCCGACATCACGCCCCCGCAGATCACGATTTCCGCCACTTACCCGGGGGCCAGCGCGGATGTGGTCGCGAACAATGTGGCGGCGCCGATCGAGCAGCAGGTCAACGGCGCGGACAACATGATCTACATGTACTCGTCGAGTTCGTCGACGGGCAACTATACCCTCAACGCCTTCTTCGAGATCGGCACGAACCCCGAGCTGGCGCAGGTCGATGTGCAGAACCGCGTGAACCTGGCTTTGCCCCAATTGCCGTCCTCGGTGCAGTCGCAGGGCATCCAGGTGCAGAAGAAGTCCTCGGCGTTCATGATGGTGATTGCCGTCTATTCGCCGACTAACCGTTTCGACGCGACCTATATCGCCAACTACACCAACATCTATGTGCTCGATGCGCTCAAGCGCATACCGGGCGCGAATCAGTCGAGTATCTTCGGCACGCCCGACTACGCGATGCGCATCTGGCTGAAACCGGATCGCATGGCTCAACTGGGCGTCACCGCGGCGGATGTGCAGAGGGCGGTGTCCAACCAGAACCAGCAGTTCGCGGTGGGGAGCATCGGCCAGTCGCCAACTGGCACACCCGTCGAGCAGTCGTTTGCAGTCACCACGACGGGCCGGCTGACCAGTCCGGCGGAGTTCGACAACATCATCATTCGCGCCGAAAACGGGGGCGCGGCGATCGTGCGGCTCAAGGACATCGGCCGGGCTGAACTTGGCCAGAAAGATTATTCGATCCGCAGCCGGTTTCAGGGCAAGCCCGCCACGGTCCTCGCGGTGTACCAGCAGCCGGGCGCCAACGCGCTCGATGTGTCGAAGCAGGTGCGCGCCACGCTCGCGGAGTTGAAGAAGCAGTTCCCGGAAGGCATCGACTACGACATCGCGATGGATACCACGGACTTCACCCGCGCATCCATCTCTGACGTGGTTCACACTTTCTTCGAAGCGCTCGTGCTGGTCGTGATCGTGGTGTTCGTGTTTCTGCAGAGCTTCCGCGCGACGCTGATTCCGGTGCTCGCGGTGCCGGTGTCGATCATGGGCACGTTCATGGGCATGCTCCTGCTCGGTTTCTCGATCAACATGCTGACGCTGTTCGGCATGGTTCTGGCGATCGGCATTGTGGTGGACGATGCGATTGTGGTGGTTGAGAACGTCGAACGGAACATGAGCGTGTACAAGCTGAGTCCAAAAGACGCGGCCAAGCGGGCGATGGACGAAGTCGCCGGGCCGGTCGTGGCGATCGTGCTCGTGATGTGCGCGGTTTTCGTGCCGGTGGCGTTCCTGAGCGGCATTACCGGACAGTTGTACAAGCAGTTCGCCATCACCATCGCTATCTCGGTGGTGTTCTCGGGGCTGGTTGCACTCACGCTGTCGCCAGCGCTGGCGGGCATATTGCTTAAGCCGGGGCACCACGAAAAGAAGGGCTTTTTCAAATGGTTCGACGGCTGGTTCGAGCGGATGACGAACAGCTATTCGAACATGGTGCAGCTGGTGATCAAACGTTTTGTCGTGGCGCTGCTGCTTTTTGCGGGCATGATCGCGCTTGCGGTTGTCATGATGAGGTCGGTCCCCACATCGTTCCTGCCGCCCGAGGATCAGGGCTACCTGCTTGGCGCGGTCATCATGCCGGATGCAGCGAGTCTCGATCGCACGGGGGCCGTCTCCCAGCACGTCATCGACTATTTCTCGAAGCAGGACGGCGTGAGCAGCGTCACGACTATCGACGGGTTCAGCCTGCTCGACAGCCAGAACAAGAACAACTCCGCCACGTTTTTTATTGGTCTCAAGGGTTTTGATGAGCGCTACAAGTTTGCCAACATCAGAACGCAAAATGCGCGCGCGTTGCTGATCGGCGCATACGAAAACCTGTCGAAGGTCCAGGAGGGGATCATCCTCCCGGTTAATCCACCGTCGATTCCAGGCCTCGGCACGACCGGCGGCACGGAGGTATGGATCCAGGCCCAGGGTGATGCCACGATCGCGCAACTGGCCGGCGTGGTGGACCAGTTCATCGCGAAAGCCAAGGCGCGGCCCGAACTGCAACGCGTGACATCGACCTTCAATGGCTCATCGCAGCAGTTGCTGGTCAACGTGGACCGCGACAAGTCGGAGACGCTGGGCGTGCCGATACAGGACGTGTATAGCGCGATGCAGACGATGTTCGGCTCGCTGTATGTGTCGCAGTTCAACCGTTCGAGCCGGTTGTGGCAGGTGATCCTGCAAGCCGAACCCTCGTACCGACTCACGCCTCAGGATCTCGACCGGATCTACGTTCGCAGCCAGACCGACAACATGGTGCCGCTCAAGTCGGTGGTGACCTCGGAGTACACCACCGGTCCAGTTCTGGTGACGCGCTTCAACAATTTCCTGGCGGTGAAACTCACCGTCAATGGCAAGCCCGGCGTCAGCTCGGGGCAGGTGCTGTCCACCATTGAAGAGCTCGGCGATGAGGTGTTGCCACCGGGCTATAACCTCGGGTGGAGCGGCGAGGCGTACGAGGCGAGGAAGGCGGGCAGCACGTCGGGGCTGGTGTTCGTATTTGGCCTCATCATGGTGTTCCTGATTCTCGCTGCGCAATACGAGAAGTGGAGTCTGCCGTTCGGCGTGCTGATGGCGGTGCCTTTCGCGCTGTTCGGCGCGCTGCTTGCCATCATGCTGCGCGGCCTCGAAAACGACGTGTACTTCCAGATCGGCTTGACGATGCTGGTGGCGCTCGCCGCGAAGAACGCGATCCTGATCTTCGAGTTCGCCGTGATCAACCGCGAGTCGGGCGAGTCGGTGTACGACTCGGCGGTCTCCGCGGCGAAGGAGCGGCTGCGCCCGATCGTGATGACCTCGCTCGCGTTCATTCTCGGCTGCGTGCCGCTGGCGATTGCACTCGGCGCATCGCAGAACAGCCGCCACTCGATCGGCACAGGGGTGATCGGCGGCATGCTCGGCGCCACCGCGATCGCCGTGTTCTTCATCCCGATGTTCTTCTATGTGCTCGAGACGATGTCCGAGAAATCGGGCGGCAAGAAAACCCCGGGGCCGAGCGGTGGTGCATCGGGCGATGGACCTTCGGCGGGTGTTGACGCGGGCACGGGCGGGCCAAAGGTCACGCCGTCCGCGAGACGCGAGGACGAATGACATGCGTCGCTCAGTGTTCCTGCCGGTACTGGTACCCGTCCTTGTGGGACTGGGGGGGTGTCTGCTTGGTCCCAATTACGTACGGCCGACGATCGATACACCGGCGACGTTCCGTTTCGAATCCGGCGAAGCCGCCGAGGTTGCCAACGCCGCATGGTGGGAGCAGTTCCAGGACCCCGTGTTGAACGAGCTGATTGCCACCGCGCTCGCCGACAACAAGGACATCAAGATCGCGGCCGCGCGCGTGGACCAGTTCCTCGGTCAGTTCGTCACAACCCGCGCGGGGTTGTTTCCGCAGGTGAGCGCGGGCTTCCAGGCGGGACGCCAGCGGGAGTCGCAAGCTGGACCTTTGCCGCTGCCCGCGGGGGTGTCGCCGGTCTTCAACGACTTCCAGCAGACGCTCTCGGCGGCGTGGGAAATCGATCTGTTCGGCAAGGTGCGCCGTGAGACAGAGTCGGCGCGCGCGAGCCTGCTGGCGAGCGAGGAGGGGCGCCGCGCGGTGATCCTTTCGCTGGTGGCGTCGGTGGCGACCGCCTACATCAATCTGCGCAGCCTCGACCAGCAGCTTGCGATCGCAAAGGCCACCACCGAAAGCCGGCTGGAGTCGGTACACGTCTTCACGTTGCGGTTTAAGGGCGGCGACGTGTCGCAGATGGAGCTCGCGCAGAGCCAGTCGGAATACGAGGCATCGGCCGCGACGATCCCGCAGCTGGAGGCGCAGATCGCCCAGCAGGAAGACGCGCTTTCGGTGCTGATGGGCCATAACCCGGGCGACATCCTGCGCGGTCGGCAACTGTCGGAACTGGCGATTCCTGTCGTGCCGGCGGGGCTGCCCTCAGATCTGCTCGAACGGCGCCCCGATCTTCTTCAGGCCGAACAGAACCTGGTTGCCGCGAACGCGCTGATCGGTGCGGCGCGCGCGCTTTATTTTCCGTCGATCTCCCTGACTGGGCTGTTTGGTTCGGCAAGCGGGGAGTTCTCGAATCTGTTTAAAGGGCCGGCGAAGATCTGGGCCTATGCCGGCTCGCTGACGGTGCCGATCTTCACTGCCGGCAGCATCAGCGGGCAGGTCAAGCAGGCCGAAGCCCAGCAGCAACAGGCATTGATCCAGTACCAGCAGGCGATCCAGGTGGCGTTTCAGGAGGTCGACGATGCGCTTATCGGATTACAGAAATCGCAGGAGCAACTGACGGTGCTGGGTCGCCAGGTGGATGCCCTGCGTGACTATGCAAGGCTTGCGCGGCTGCGCTATGAGGGCGGCTATACGAGCTACATCGAGGTGCTGGACGCCGAGCGCAGTCTGTTTAACGCCCAGCTCAGCTATACCCAGACCACCGGCACAGTGTTCAGTTCTGTCATCGCGCTATACAAGGCGATGGGCGGCGGCTGGGTGGTCACAGCAGAAAAGATGACGCACAAGGATTCACAACAGCCCGCCGATGCCGGGCGGAAAGTGAACCAGGCAGTTGCGGGGCTGGCGCGATGACAACCGGACCGCTCCTCGCCTGTCACGAATGCGACCTGTTGCAGCGGGAGACGCCGTTGCCACCCAACGGCGTGCTGCGCTGTTGCCGGTGCCGTGCCGAGTTGTACCGGAGTCATCCCGACAGCCTCGATCGCGCGCTGTCCTTCACGCTCACGGCGATTGTCCTGTTTATCGTCGCTAACGCGTACCCGATCGTCGGCCTGGCGGTGAACGGTGACCTCGTCCAGACCACGTTGATCGGCGCGGTGCGCGTGCTGTACCGCGACGGGATCTGGCCGCTCGCGGGCCTCGTGTTTGCTACCACCATCCTGATGCCCGCCGTGCAGACCGTTGCGATGGCGTACCTGCTGGTGCCACTGAGACTAAGGCGTGTTCCGTATCGGGCGGACCTGGTCTTTCGCCTCCTGCATCTGGCTCAGCCATGGGGCATGACCGAGGTGTTGATCCTCGGGCTGCTGGTCGCGCTCGTCAAGCTCGCGCATATTGCGAGTGTGGTGCCTGGTGTAGCGCTATGGTCGTTCGGAGCGTTGATGCTGTTGCTGGCGGCTGCCAGCGCGGCGTTCGATCCCCGCGAGCTGTGGGCGCGGATCAATCATGGTGAGCAGAGTGTCGGCCCGGGGGCAGGCGGCGCGACAGCACTGCCGGCTCCTTCCGCGGCCGGTTGTGGCTTGATGGTCTGTCATAGCTGCGGATTGCTGTCGAAACCTGCCGCGCATGCGCATGATGCGCGCTGCCCGCGTTGCGACGCCCAACTTCATTTTCGCAAGCCGGACAGCATCACCCGCACCTGGGCGTTTCTGATTGCCGCGATGGTTCTATACATTCCGGCGAACGTGCTGCCGGTCATGAACACCAGCTCCCTGTTCGGTAGCGAAAAAGACACGATCATGAGCGGTGTCGTCTACCTGTGGACGTCAGGCTCCTGGCCGCTCGCAGTCGTCGTGTTCATCGCGAGTATCGCGGTGCCGATGCTGAAGATCATCGCGCTGGTGTACCTGACGGCTTCGACCCAGTTTCACTCGAGGTGGCAACCCGAGCAAAGGACGCGCATCTATCGTGTCGTCGAGCTGGTCGGACGCTGGTCGATGCTCGACATCTACGTCATCACGATGCTCGTCGCGCTTGTCCAGTTCAATGCGCTGGCGACCATCCAGGCCGGTCCGGCAGCGATTGCCTTTGGCTCGGTCGTCGTTCTTACCATGTTTGCCGCGATGTCGTTCGACCCGCGCCTGATCTGGGACCGGGCGGAGAAGAATCATGTCCAGGCCTCCCGGTAACATTCCGCCCGAGATCCCCGAGGCGGTCGCTACGCCGCGCCCGCGCTGGCGGCTACAACTGATCTGGCTGGTGCCGATCATCGCGGTGCTGATCGGCTGCTGGCTTGCCGTGAAGGCGGTCATCGAGCAGGGCCCGACCATCACGATCACCTTTGCAACCGGCGAAGGGCTCGAGGCAGGCAAGACCAAGATCAAATTCAAGAACGTGGACATCGGGGTCGTCAAAAGCGTGACGCTGACGAGGGACCACACACGCGTCGTGGCGACCGCCGAGATTGTCAAGGATGCCACGGATATGCTTGTCGACAACACGCGCTTCTGGGTCGTGCGTCCACGCATTTCGGGGGGCACGGTGTCCGGCATTGGCACGCTGCTGTCCGGCTCGTTTATCGGCATGGATAGGGGCAAGTCGACAACCAGCCAGCGCGACTTCGTGGGCCTCGAAACACCGCCTGTTTTTGCGAGCGACGTTCCGGGACGGGAGTTCGTGTTGAAATCGGATGACATGGGCTCACTCGATGTGGGCTCTCCCATCTTCTTCAGACGCCTGCAGGTTGGTCAGGTCACGGCCTACAAGCTTGATAGCGACGGCAAGGGCGTGACGCTCAACGTGTTTGTCAACGCCCCCTACGACCGGTTTGTGACCAGCAATACGCGGTTCTGGCACGCAAGCGGTGTCAACGTCTCGCTCGATGCCACGGGCGTCAAGGTCAACACCCAGTCGCTGGTGTCCATCGTGATCGGCGGCCTCGCGTTTCTGACGCCTCCGGATACGGCAGACATCTCCGAGGCCGCTGTGAAGACGCAATTCGAACTGTTCGATAACTTTGCCGATGCGATGAAGCGCCATGACAACATCGTGGATACCTACGTGCTGAATTTCACCGAATCGGTGCGCGGGCTGACGATCGGCGCACCGGTCGACTTCCGCGGGATCACCGTGGGCGAGGTGACGGCGATCTATACCCGCTTCGATCCGGTCACGAGGCAGTTCAGCATTCCGGTCGAGATCCACCTTTATCCGGAGCGCTTCACTTCGCGCTACGAGTCGGGCGCAGCAGGAGCCGGCAGAGTCACAAGGGACCCCCGGAAGCTCTCGACCATCCTCGTCGACCGTGGGCTGCGGGCGCAATTGCGAACAGGAAGCCTGATTACCGGGCAGTTGTACATCGCGCTCGAATTTTTCCCTAATGCCGCGAAGGCCTCAATGAATTGGGACAAGACCCCGCCTGAATTTCCGACCACGCCGGGCAATCTGCAATCGCTGCAGGACTCGTTGACGAATCTGATGACCAAGCTGAACAAGATCCCGTTCGACGCGATCGGCAAGAGCGCGCAACAGACGCTTGTCGAGGCGAATACATTGCTCAAGCGGCTCGATACTGAAGTTACGCCGCAGGCGCGCGAGACGCTCATCGCGGCTCATAAGGCGCTCGACTCGGCGAACAACGCGTTGCTGCCCAACTCGCCGTTGCAGCAGGGTGCAGGGGACGCATTGAGCGAGCTGGCGCGCACGGCGGCTGCCTTCCGGACGCTCGCGGATTATCTCGAACGACATCCGGAAGCGCTGATTCGGGGAAAACCGGAGGATCAGAAATGATGCGTTCACTCCTGTGCCTGCTTGCTGCGCTCGAGATCGGGACGCTTGGGGGCTGCAGTTCGCCGAGGGCTGGCTTCTACACACTGAGTTCCGATGCCACGCTCGAGCGCAGCGGCCCCGCCGTGCCGATCGGCATCGTGGTTGGTCCGGTGACAGTGCCGGAACTCGTCGACCGTCCGCAGATGGTGACGCGCGTCTCAGACAATCAGGTCGCGGTGAACGAATTCGCGCGCTGGGGCGAATCGCTCAAGAGCAATATCCCGCGGGCGATCGCGGGCAATCTTGTGCAGTTGCTGGGTACCGGCAACGTGTCCGTTTTTCCGCAAGGTGGGGAGGCAGGGGGCTATCGAGTTAGCGTCGCCATCCTGCGTTTCGATTCGGTGCCCGGTGACTCGGTCACCATCGATGCGTTGTGGACCGTGCATCCTCCTGAACAGGCTGCGCTGGTAACCGGTCATACCGTCGCGCACGAACCGGTAACGGAACCGGGCTACATCGCCATCGCGGCCGCCCACAGCCGCGCACTGGCTGCGGTGAGCCGAGACATTGCCGCAGCCATACGGCAAACGCTACCGCGATGAATCGTAAGCGTCTCAGCGCATAAGCTGGATCTTTGCCGGTCGGATGGCGTGGCATCGGTTGCCGCGGACGGCGGTATGGGGAGATCTGCTGATCGCATTTCATGCTCTCATCCGGGCGAGAAGGCTTGAGCGTGCGGGGATAACGATCGGTCCCATCGCACCCATGTAGTACCAAGGTCCAATAGCGGCATCCGTACGGGATGAGTAGTCTTTAACGTGGGTGCATGTGTTTAGTCGGATGGAGCCGGAGGAGGCGCACGGAGTCATGCGGGAAACAGGTTGCTTCTATGGGAGCGATGATCTTCCCGCTTTTCCATACTGCGGACCGTTCTATCACTGTTGAGGGCAAGGTCATGACCAGGCGTTTTCTGCGGCTTGCGCTGGGGTCAGCGCTGCTGTTTTCGGGTGTTGTCAATGCCCAGCAGTTCCCGATGCTGGACGAGGTTGCAGGAAAGATCGTCCAGAAGTACCAGAACTCGACTTGCGAGCAACTGTGGCAGGAGAAATCCCAGAAACAGAGTCAGCCGAAGTCGCCGGCCGAACAGCGTGCCTTGCAACTGCTGCACACTGATCCGCAGATGCGCGCTGAGTTCATCAACAGGGTGGCAGCGCCGATCGCCAACAAGATGTTCGAGTGCGGCATGATTCCGTGATTGTCTCCGGGGGCGCCGCAAAATGAGTTACTCAGCGAGGTCACGATGACCTTTGAGAAACTGAAGTGGGCTATAACCGCCGTCGTGCTGGGCGCGTTTCTCGCAGCCAGCGGCAACGCCCAGCAGACGCACAAGGCGGCCAAGCCAGCGGCGAAGGCCGCGGCGCCGGCGTATCAGGCCGGACTCGAGCCACGGGCGATCGAAATCCTCAAGGCGGCCAGCGCCCGCCTTGCGGCGGCCCAGTCGATGTCGTTCACGGCGGTCGTCTCCTATGAGAGTCCGAGCCGTCTCGGCCCCCCGCTCATCTATTCGACCAAATCAGAAGTCACGTTGCAGCGGCCCAACAAGCTCAAGGTCATCACCCTTGGCGACGGGCCACCATCGGAGTTCTACTACGACGGTAAGACCATGATGGCCTTTGCGCCGAAGGAGAACCTGGTCGCCGTCGCCGACGCGCCACCGACCCTCGACGCCGCGCTGGAGGCTGCCTACGTCAAAGGCGCGATCTATTTCCCGTTTACCGACGTGATCGTCACGGATCCCTACAAGGATATCGCCGACGGGTTGAAGCTTGCGTTCTATATCGGTCAATCGATCGTGGTCGACAACACGACGACGGACATGGTGGCCTATATTACGGGCGATGTCTTCGTGCAGGCCTGGATCGGCACAGAGGACAAACTTCCGCGGCGGATCTACGCTGTCTACCTCAACGATCGCGCCCGCCTGCGCCACGTGCTGGCACTCACGAACTGGAAGCTGGATGTCGCCGTTTCCGCAGACGCCTTTGCTTCTCCCCAGGCGGCCAGCGCGTCGCGGATCGCGTTCGCGCGCCCGGACGCCACGGATGCGCCGGGAATGAAGCCACCGCCGAAGATGCAGGCGAAGACTCAATGAGGAGAGGCGTCATGAGACAGGTCGTCATTCGTCTGGTCGCGCTCCTTGTTCCGGCGCTCGCGGCAGGGCCAGCCGGCGCGTGGTCGCATGCCGGCGCTTATGGAAGAAGCGTATCGCACGTTCCGGGTTCGGGGTCTACGACCCGTAGCAACTTTGCAGGGGGCAGCGAAACGCATACTTACGGTCAGGGCACGACGGCGACCGGCCGCTACGGCGGCACGGCGACGCACGCTCAAGGATCGGGGCAGACGACTGCAAGCAATCAATACGGCAGCGCGACGCACACCTACGGCCAGGGCACGACCGCTACCAACAACTATGGCGCTACGGCGTCGCACGCCACGGGATCCGGTTACACAACCTACACCAACTCCTCGGGCGCCACTGCGTATCACAATACTTATTACGGCGGCAGATACCCTGCGTACCATCCACCGGTCGTCGTGAATAACTACGGCTCCGGATGTTACAACTGCGGAGGCTGGTCCACAGCGGGTGCGGCTGCCGCAGGCGCAGTGGTTGGAGTGGCGACCGGCGCGGCCATTGCCAACGCCAACAATGCCGCAGCGACATCGAACGCCTACAACGCGGGAGTGGTCGCCGGAGCAACGGCAGCCCAACCTGTAGCCGTCCCGGTGAGTACGAGGTTTGCGATGGGCGCGGTCTACGCGGCGCTGCCGGCCGGCTGTGCGCAGCCCACGGTTCATGGCAGTGCATATTACCTGTGCGGCAACACATGGTTCCAGCCCGCCTACGGTGCCAACGGCGTGTACTACCGTGTGGTGCCGGCGCCTTGAGGGGCACGGCGCCGACCGGCTGCGTTCGCACAACCCGATCGAACGGGTGTTCATAGTCGGCTATACGGCGTCGCTTCAGGTACTTGCTTCCCGCGACTGTTCGCAACTAGCTGGACCTGGAAGCTCAGAGGCAACCGCGCGGGTGGAAAATCTGCAGCCCAGGCTGAAAGCCCTCTCACCACGCAGCAGCCGGGATCAGCGATTGAACCAGGGGTATTGAAGAGCGACCAGAGAATGTCTGGAAGTTGCCGCCCACGCGTGTTGTGAGTCCATGCGACCATGCAAGCTTCGCCGACCATTGCGTAGCAAGCGGCACCGAAAGCGTGATGCCGTAGCGAGTATTGCTTTGCAGATCACGGTCATTGACGCCATTCACGCTGGTCTGACCGCCCGTGAAATACGTGAAGTCCGCAGCAATCCACAGGCCGGGTAGAAAGTTATAGCCGCCGTGCCATTGGAACGTAAAGAGCGGATCCTGACTGCGCTGCCGGCCGCCAAAAAAAATCAGTATTGTCGGTGAAGAGCCACACGCCCACCGCGCCCTCCACGAACCAGTTGCCGAGCGGTTGTGACAATCCGATCTCAGGCTTGAACGACCAGCGGTTCGAACCGATATTGATCAGCCGGGACGGCACGTACTGGCCCGTTGGCGCAATCACGCTCAGGCTGACACCCAGGATAGTGGAAGGGTTACGTCGCGCGAATTCCTCCGGTGTGAGCGCGGGGTCCCCCAGTAGATTCACGGCAACCCTGAAACGCACATCTCCCAGTCCTGACCGGTAAGCTTGTCCAGGCGCGCCCTCGACGTTGCCAGTCAGATCCGCATTGGCATAAGGCGCCGACACTGCGAAGCTGACGGTATGCCCCGCGATGCCAAAGCTGTGGGAATAGCCGAGTGAATACGTATTGATTGTGGCTTCTAGCCCGGTAATGGGCAGCGCGGGGTCGAGCGAGACCCCGCCACTCGATCGTGCGTAATCCGCCACCACAAAGTTGGTTCTGATCGGGACGGCCGAATAGGCGCGCGGCTCCATTTCCTGTGCGGACGTCAAAGCAGACCAGAGCAGGGCCACACCTGCAATCGCGTGCCGAATGCTGCTGACTTTCCGCGACACCGCGTCGATCGATGCTCCAAGCATTTACGTGACCTTTGTCTCCGATCGGTCGGGAACTGAGCGACATGCAGACTGTTCATTATGATCCGAGCTGTGTCCTGGAGGCTATGTCGGACTCGTGAAGAGTCGAGCAATTTTTCGCACGAAGATAGATGAATCAGTTGCGAATATGGTTCTACGAAGTGGTCGCCGAATGACGGACAGGAAGTGAGCCAAAGTCGCCTACCATTAAGTAACGCGACTGGTCGGTGCGACGACTTCGCGTCGGTCAAATCAGGAGGCGGTCATGAGAATTCTAGTTTTGTTGGCATGTGTGCTGCTGTCTTCGAGCGCATTCGCGGAGTGCACCACTAACGCACGCGGTGTCACCGTTTGCGGCAACGGACAGACAGCTGGTGGCTATAACCCGAACACGGGTAACGCGTGGAAGGCTCAGAAGAATCAGGCCGGAGTGACGGCGACCCGGACAAGCAATGGCGGTGAGGCCAAGACAAAGAATGGAAAGGGCGTATACAGGAGCCCGAGCGGAAAGACCTGTTACAAGACCGCAAACAGTCAGGGATGCAATTGAAGATATAAGAATCCCGTGTGGATCAACTCAGCATGGCGGACGAAGATGCAAATACTTCTGAAATCTCCCGCTCACCCGCCAGCGTGATGTTCCAGCGATTCGGGAAAAGGAACCGGCGGCGCTGCGCCCATGGGCGCATAGCGCCACTAACGACACCCCGACGAGGGCGCGCATGTAAGCGTGTGTTGCGGTTGGACTATCGCCAGAATAGCGGGGGAGAAAGGCTGCTTTCAAGCGTTTGCGAAGGCACGATTGCACTAAAGTTCAATTATGTTGACGGCAAGCAAGTACCAATATTGACGTGACTCGAGAAGAACCCTGGGCGGGAGTGCGCTTTGCACCGCTAGTTACTTTTTCGAACGGAGCTCGCGTCATGATCAAGTATCTTCGACTTATTCTGTCGAGTCCTCGTTTATGTTTCATTTGCGGATCGAGTATGCGATTCATGACGCCTGCCAGAGTTGCCTGGATACCGATACGCGATACGTGCACGACTGCAAACGCAGAATAGAGAAATGATCCACCTTGTCATCGCGTTGATCGTATTTGTATGCGTATTCGGCAGCGCGCTACTTGGGCTGTATGTGCGTGCTCTGCTGCCGGCCCATCATCTTGGCGAAGAATCGATCGGTGTCGTCAAACTGGCAACCGGGCTGATCGCCACAATGGCCGCGTTGGTGCTTGGCCTGCTGATCTCGTCGGCCAAAGGTTCGTTCGATGCGGTCAACGGCGAGCTTGTGCGCAATGCCGCAAGTGTCATTCGTCTTGACCGGGTGCTCGCCCACTATGGACCGGAAACGCAGGAGATCCGCGGTTTGCTTAAGAGGAGTTTCGGGCAGCAGATCCAGATACTTGCGTCCGGCGACCCAGCGCAGATGGCGAGACTCGGTAGCGCCGAGGCAGTGGCCCGGGTTGAAGACCTGCAACGCAGGCTGGATGATCTCTCGCCAGCCACTGCGAAGAAGCACGAACTGCAGGCACGCGCCATTCAGTTCGCGGATGAAATACAGGCTGTCCGATGGCTGGCAATTTTGCAGGCGCAGGGCTCAACCCCGATACCGTTGCTGATCGCTCTGGTGTTGTGGCTGTCCATTATCTTCGGCGCGTTTGGTCTGTTTGCTCCTTTCAACGGGACGGTCATTGCAACTTTGTTTCTTGGCGCCGTCTCGACTTCCGGGGCGATTTTTTTGATCGAAGAGATGAACACTCCGCTCGACGGGTTGATCAGGCTCTCGCTTTCTCCCTTGCGTGCCGCGCTGGCTATTCTCGGTCAGTAGATGCGGCCAGTTTAGAAAATGCGTCGCGGGCCACACTTCCCTTTTACGAAGCCGCATTTTTTACGCGAACTTAACGCCAATTTGGGTAACCTGAAAGCAGGTAGCGGACGACGGGGGCGATATGACGCACGCTTTCGCGGGCCTGCGGGCTCGCCTCGGATTAGGCAAGGGCCCGGCCTGCGGCCGACCACTTCTCGAGTCGGGCCGCAATGTGATGATGCACGTCACGCTCGACGCGCAACATGCCACGCCACTACGCCAGGCGCTGATTCGTGACTGCCGTGGCCAGCCCTGGACCATCCGGCTCGCTCCGCTGCACGGAACCGGCCGGGTGAGGTTATCGCTCTATCTGCCCAAGGCTGCGGTGAGCGGGCCTCGCGGCGCGCGAAGCGTTGGGTTCGACCGGGCTGGGGCAGGGGGTCGCCGTTCCCCACGGCCAGATCAAGGGGCTGCGTCGGGCATTGGCGCTGTATGTGCGCCCGACCACGGCCATTCCGTTTGATGCGCCCGACGGCAAGCCGGCAAGTGACGTCGTCGTGCTACTGGTCCCGATATGGACTAACAGCACGCATTTGCAACTGCTGGCTGAGGTGGCGCAGCGCTTCTGCGATCATCACTTCCGCGAGTTGCTCCACGCGTGTGTGGACGCACAGGCCGTGCGCAAACTGTTCGTCGGCTATGAGGCACTCGACGAAGCCGGGCGCTAAAGGCTTGCTCCGCGCGGATCGTTATCGCAGCCATCACGATGAACATGACGGTCATCGCCGCGAGCAGGGCCCATCCCTGGCGGCGATCGCCGACCATCACGCCGACCGCATGGCAGCGTCCCGCCGGAATCAGCAGGATGGCGAGCATCTGCAGGAAATTGGTCAGCGGTGTCGGATTTTAATACGGGTGCGCGGAGTTGGCATGGTAGAAGCCGTCACCGTCCCCGCTTAACAGCTTGATGGAGGCTACGCGCCGGCCACTGCAGGATCCAGCTCGATACGCAGGATCACGAGCCATTGCTTCGGACAGTCCGCAGTCAACCTGCACAATTTGTTCTGTGTCCTCGGGGGACCGATAAAAGCGCCCCGTTTACACCAATCAGGTCGCCATCCTCTTCCGGATTTACGACATTTTTATCCGCTGCGCCCTATACCTTAACCAGACCTCAATAGCAGGTTTCGGCGCCACCGGCCACACGCTGGCGCGGCGCCGTGTCGTCTGTCGAAAACTGGGGATCGTCATGAACTGGATGATCTGGCTGCCGCTCATGTTCGTGCTCGGATTGGGCAGCCTTGCACTGTGCCTTGCGTTCGTCGACGCATGCGAAAGGATCTGAGGAGACCGTCATGGCCTGGCTCGCCGCCGCGATTTCTGCGTTGACCTTCGTCTATCTGTTCGTCGCGCTCGTTCGCCCCGAGTGGTTCTAAACAACCCGACGCACTCTGCTGTCCTTCCGCGTGGAAGGGGGAAGCTCATGTGGACTCTACCGATCCTGATTCTGGTGGTGGCAATCGCCATCTCTATTCCGCTTAGCCGCTACATGGCGTGGATTCTCGACGGCCGCTACCGGGCGCCCGGGCCACTGCGCTGGTTCGAGTCGAAGCTGGACAGCGGTCCGCAGGACTGGAAACAGTACACCGTCGCGCTGATCGTCTTCAATGCGGTCCTGTTCGTGTTCGGCTTCGTCGTGCTGTCGCTTCAGCCGGTGATGCCGCTCAACCCTCTTGGCCGCGGCATGCTTGCCCCGTCGACGATCTTCAACACGGTCATTTCCTTCATGACCAATACGAACCTGCAGCACTATTCAGGCGACCAGCACTTCTCGAACTTCAGCCAGATCTTCTTCATCCTGCCGAACATGTTCCTGTCGGCATCTGTCGGGCTATGTGCGTTGACGGCGATCATCCGCGCACTGCGTGGCGAGCAACTGATCGGCAATTTCTTCGTCGACATGTGGCGGGTGGTCGTCTACATGTTCGTGCCGATCGCGCTGATCGTCGGCGTGATCTTCATTCAGCAAGGTATGCCGATGACCTATGCGAGCGACCAGCAGGTGACGACGCTCGAGCCCGCTGCGATGGGCACCGCCGACAACGGCCAGCCGAAACGGCAGACGCTGGTGGTCGGCCCGGTCGCAGCGGTGATCCCGATCAAGATGCTTGGCACGAACGGCGGCGGCTTCTATGGCATGAATTCGGCACACCCGTATGAAAACCCGAGTGCCGGCTCGAACTTCGTCACGACGCTTGCGATGATGGTGTTCCCATTCTCGCTGGTGCTGATGTACGGACGCATGCTCGGCCGTCTGCGGCATGCGGTGGTGATCTACAGCGTGATGTTGTCGATGATGATTGGCCTGATCGTCTGGGCGGTCTACTGGGACACGCTCAAACCGAATCCCGCGTTTGCGGCGCAACCAGTCTCACGTAGCTATGAGCTGGCCGGCGCGCATCGAACGCTAACTATTGCGCCGCTCGCCGCATTGCCCGTCGATCAGCATCTCGGCAATCTGGAAGGCAAGGAGTTGCGGTTCGGCACCTCCGCAGGTGCGACGTTCGCCGCGATCACAACCGACGTCACGTGCGGGGCGGTCAACGCGGAGCACGACAGCCTTAACCCGCTGGCTGGCCTGTCTCCGTTCATCGGCATGTGGCTGAACTGCGTATTCGGCGGCAAGGGCGTCGGGATGATCAACCTGCTGCTGTTCCTGATCGTCGGCGTTTTCCTTGCGGGGCAGATGGTGGGCCGCACGCCGGAGTATCTGGGACGCAAGGTCGGCGCGCGTGAAATGAAGCTGGCGATGATCGCGCTGCTGGTGCATCCGATCCTGATCCTCGGTCCGAGTGGCCTGTTCTCCGCCAGCGATTGGGGCACGAAAGCCGAAAACAATCCCGGCGCGCATGGCTTCTCCGAGATCACGTATCAGTTCTCGTCGGCGTCCGCGAATAACGGCTCGGCATTCGATGGACTTGGCACGACCTATGGACTCGCCAGCAATCCGAATCCGGCGCCCACCGCAGTGCAATGGGATACGGCAACCGGGCTCGTGATGCTGTTCTCGCGCTATCTGCCGATCATCGCGCCGATCGCGATGGCTGCGTATCTCGGCCGCAAGAAGACTGCGCCCGCCACGCTCGGGACGATGCGCGATAACACGGTGACATTTGGCTTCCTGTTGCTCGGCACGATCCTGATCGTCGGTGCGCTGCTGTTCCTGCCTGTCGCCGCACTCGGGCCGCTAGCGGAACACCTGGGGCCGATTCCATTCGGCGGATGACGCACCGGCTGCAATACACGCAAGCCCTTCAGGTTCATTGGATTGAGGAACTCCATCATGGAAACCGCAAAAGTCGCGCACGGACCGGCACCCGGCATGGCGGCCGGTCCCCGGCCGCCGCGCCAGTCTCCGCAGCAGGGGCTCTTTGCATCAGCGCTGGTGCGCGCCGCGCTGCGACAGTCAGTGGTTGCGTTGCGGCCGGACATCCAGTGGAAGAACCCCGTGATGTTCGTGGTCGAGATTGGCGCCGTGCTGACGCTTGTTTTCATCATCCAGATGGCGCTTGGCGCCGCGCACAGCCAGGCGCCGCTGACCTACTTCATTGCGCTCGACGTATGGCTTTTCCTGACCGTCATATTTGCGAATTTCGCCACGGCGATCGCGGAAGAGCGCGGCAAGGCGCAAGCCGATGCGCTGCGTCGCGCGCGGCGTGACACTATCGCATACCGCCTGCATGCCGACGGCTCGCGCGAGACGGTGTCGTCGATCAGGCTGCAACGCGGCGATCTTGTGATCGTAGGAGCAGGGGAGGTGATTCCGAGCGATGGCGAGATCATCGAAGGCACCGCGTCCGTCGACGAATCCGCGATTACCGGCGAGTCCGCGCCTGTCATCCGCGACGCGGGCGGCGACCGCTCGGGTGTGACGGGCGGAACCACCGTGCTGTCCGACGAGATTATCGTGCGGGTATCGGCGGAGCCGGGCGAGACCTTCCTCGACCGGATGATCGCGCTCGTCGAGGGCGCGGTGCGCCAGCGCACGCCGAACGAGATCGCGCTGACGCTCGTGCTGTCGGCATTTACGCTGATCTTCCTGATCGTCGTCGTGCCGCTGTGGCCGATGGCGCTCAACGCGGAACAGTACATGACGAGCTATCTTGGGCTATCCGAGCCGCTCCATAGTCTCGGTACTGACGTGCCCACGCTCGTCGCGCTCCTCGTCTGCCTGATCCCCACCACGATCGGGGCGCTGCTCGCCGCGATCGGTATTGCGGGGATGGACCGCGCGCTGCGCGCCAACATCATCGCGAAGAGTGGCAAGGCCGTCGAGGTCGCGGGCGACATCGACACGGTCGTGCTCGACAAGACCGGCACCATCACGATCGGCAACCGCCGCGCGACGGGATTCATGCCAGTCGGCGCGTACGACGAGGGTGAGCTGAAACGTCTCGCGGCGCTCGCCTCGGCGGGCGACCAGACGCCCGAAGGAAAGAGCATTGCGGCGGTTATGTCGCCGCTTGCGCCGTACTCATCGGTTTCCGGCGTGCCCAGCGAAGCAAAGGTAATCCAGTTCAGCGCGCAAAGCCGCATGAGCGGCATCGATCTATCGGACGGGCGGATGATACGCAAAGGCGCACCAGACGCAGTGATCGCCTGGGTGCAGCAGCACGGCGGCGAGGTGCCGTATGGGCTCGAGCCGATTCTGAGGCACACGGGCGAACTGGGCGCGACGCCGCTCGTTGTCGCGAACGGCAATGAGATCGTCGGTGTCGTGGTGCTCGAGGACATCCTGAAGCCCGGCATCCGCGAACGCATCCAGCACTTGCGCAAGATGGGTCTCTATACGGTGATGGTCACCGGCGACAATGCATTGACCGCCGCGACGCTTGCCCGGCTTGCGGGGGTCGATCATTTCATCGCCGAGGCAACCCCGGAAGCCAAGCTCGCGTATCTTCGCCGCGAGCAGGCCGAAGGCAAACTCGTTGCGATGATGGGCGACGGCACCAACGATGCGCCAGCGCTCGCTCAGGCCGACGTTGGACTCGCGATGAATTCGGGCACCCAGGCCGCGAAGGAAGCCGGCAACATGGTCGACCTCGATAGCGATCCGACCAAGCTCATCGAGGTGATCGAGATCGGCAAGCAACTGCTGATGACGCGGGGCGCACTGACTACGTTCTCGATTGCGAACGACGTGGCGAAATACTTTGCGATCGTGCCCGCGCTCTTTGCCGGCACGCTGCCCTGGCTCGGCGCAATGGACGTGATGCATCTGCATTCGCCAACCTCGGCGATCCTGTCGGCGGTGATTTTCAACGCGATCATCATTCCGCTGCTGATTCCGATCGCGCTCAAGGGGGTCAAGTACCGGGCATTGGGCGCCGACGCGTTGTTGCGTCGCAATCTCCTGGTCTGGGGGCTTGGCGGTGTCATCGTGCCGTTCGCCGGGATCAAGCTGATCGACCTGTTCATGGTCGGGTTGCATCTGGTCGCCTGAGGGTCGCTTAACGATCGTGCGGGAAGGAGCAAGTCATGCTGCGCCATCTGTCGAAAAGTCTCTGGCTGCTGGGACTCATAACCGTGCTTGTCTGCGGTGTATATCCGGCCGTGCTTTGGGTGATCGGCCAGACTGCGTTTCCGTTCCAGGCGAACGGCAGTATCGTCGACGGGCCGGACGGCAAGCCGGTGGGTTCACTGCTGATCGCGCAGCCGTTCACAAAGGACGAGTATTTTCAGGCACGTCCGTCGGCGGTTTCGTATGACGCGTCGGCATCCGGTTCGTCAACGCTCGCTGCGTCGAACTATCTGTTGCGCGACCGTGTTGCACGGCTGCTCGGGCCGATTGCACGCTATGCCAGCGGGCCGCAGGCCGGACAACTGGTGGCGCCCGATGTCGAGCGCTGGTTCCAGGCGGACCGCGCAGGTGGCCAACCGCATATCGTTGCGCAATGGGCGGACGCTCATAACGGGCTCGCGCAGGCGTGGGTGAGTGCGGACCCTTCACACGGGAAGTACGTGGACGACTGGGCGAAGCAGCATCCCGCAGTCGTAAAAAAATGGATTGCCGCCAATCCGGCCACGCCGAATCCGAAGGCCGCCGATCTGGCCGTGGTGTTCTTCGAGACTTTCTCCGCGGAGCATCCTGGGCAGTTTCCGTCGGGCGTGACGCATACGGATAGCAATGGCAAAAGCATCACGACGATCGAGCCGGTGAAGGACGGTGCAGACGTGCAGTCGATCTTCTTCGACATGTGGCGGCAGGATCATCCGGGTGTCGCGTTACAGGACGTTCCGGGCGATTTCGTTACGACGTCCGGTTCCGGCCTCGATCCCGACATTACGCTCGCAAACGCCACGTACCAGCTCGATCGGGTGGCGGCTGCGTGGGCGAAGGATACGAAGCGGGATCCGGCACAGGTGCGCAGCGAAATTGGCACGCTGTTGCAGCAGTCGGCACACGCGCCGTTTGGCGGGCTGGTCGGCGAGCCACTAGTGAATGTGCTCGAAGTGAATCTGGCGTTGCGCCGGCGTTTTGGTGCGCCGGCCTGATCGTATCGTTTGCGAGGGTCGTCTGTATCGCGTGACGACCCTGGCGCGTTGATTTCGAGGCAAGCATGTCTTCCACTACCCAGCCGCCGGTTCATCAGCCGGGCAATCTCGGTCAGGCACGCACTGCGGCTCATTCGATGTTCGATCCGGCGATCGTCAAGCCCGCAGTCGTCGATTCGTTCAGGAAGCTCACGCCGCGCACCCAGTTGCGCAACCCGGTGATGTTTTGCGTGTACGTCGGCAGCATCCTGACGACGATCCTCTGGATCGCCGCGCTCAAGGGGCAGGCCGAGGCACCGGCGGGCTTCATTCTCGCAGTCACGCTGTGGCTGTGGTTCACGGTGCTCTTCGCCAACTTCGCCGAGGCACTTGCCGAAGGCCGTTCGAAGGCCCAGGCGGAATCGCTGCGCGGCGCAAGGCACAACGTGGTGGCAAAGAAGCTGAACGGCACGCATCCGAAGGCACCGGTTCGAGTTATGGAAGCGAGTGATCTGCGCCGCGGCGACATCGTGCTGGTCGAGACCGGCGACGTGATTCCGGCCGACGGCGAAGTGGTCGAAGGCGTCGCGTTGGTCGACGAATCGGCCATCACCGGCGAATCCGCGCCGGTGATCCGCGAGTCGGGCGGCGACTTCTCGTCGGTGACGGGCGGCACGCGCGTGCTGTCGGACTGGATCGTCGTGCGCGTCACGGCGAATCCGGGCGAGGCCTTCCTCGACCGGATGATCGCGATGGTCGAAGGCGCGAAGCGTCAGAAGACGCCGAACGAGATCGCGCTGACGATCCTGCTCGTCGCGCTGACGATCGTGATGCTGCTCGCCACGGCCACGCTGCTGCCGTTCTCGATTTTCTCCGTCGAAGCGGCGAAAGCCGGGCATGTGGTGACGATCACCGCACTCGTGGCACTGCTCGTCTGCCTGATTCCGACGACGATCGGCGGCCTGCTGTCGGCGATCGGCGTGGCCGGCATGAGCCGCATGATGCAGGCCAACGTGATCGCGACCTCGGGCCGCGCCGTCGAAGCGGCCGGCGACGTCGACGTGCTGCTGCTCGACAAGACCGGCACGATCACGCTCGGCAACCGTCAGGCGTCGCTCTTCGTGCCGGCGCCAGGCGTGACCGAGGAAGCGCTGGCCGACGCCGCGCAACTGTCGTCGCTCTCCGATGAAACGCCGGAAGGCCGCAGCATCGTCGTGCTGGCCAAGCAGCGTTTCAACATCCGTCAGCGCGACATGGCGACGTTGCATCCGGTGTTCCTCGCGTTCAGCGCGCAGACGCGCATGAGCGGCGTCGATCTGTCGCCCACGGGGACGTCCTCCGGGGCGCCGGGACGTGAAATCCGCAAGGGCGCGGCCGACGCAGTCCGGCACTACGTCGAGGCGCACGGCGGCCGTTTCCCTGCCGAGATGAACAACGCGGTGACGGAAATCGCCCGGCGCGGCAGTACGCCGCTCGTGGTGGCGGAAAAAGGCGAGGGCAACGCGCGCGTGCTCGGCGTGATCGAACTGAAGGATGTCGTGAAGGGCGGCATCAAGGAGCGCTTTGCCGAGTTACGCAAGATGGGCATCAAGACCGTGATGGTGACCGGCGACAACCGGCTGACCGCCGCGGCCATCGCGGCCGAAGCGGGCGTCGACGACTTCCTCGCCGAAGCCACGCCGGAAGCGAAGCTCTCGACGATCCGCGCGCACCAGGCCGAAGGGCGCCTCGTGGCGATGACGGGCGACGGCACCAACGACGCCCCCGCGCTGGCGCAGGCCGACGTCGCCGTGGCGATGAACACCGGCACGCAGGCGGCGAAGGAAGCCGGCAACATGGTGGACCTCGATTCGAACCCGACGAAGCTGATCGAGATCGTCGAGATCGGCAAGCAGATGCTGATGACGCGCGGCTCGCTCACGACGTTCTCGATCGCCAACGACGTCGCCAAGTATTTCGCGATCATCCCGGCCGCGTTCGCGACCACCTATCCGGTGCTGAATACGCTCAACGTGATGCATCTCGCGACGCCGGCGTCCGCGATCATGTCGGCGGTGATCTTCAACGCGCTGATCATCGTGGCGCTGATTCCGCTCGCGCTAAAGGGTGTGCGCTACCGGCCGCTGGGCGCGGCGATCCTGTTGCGCCGCAATCTGCTGATTTACGGCCTCGGCGGGATCATCGTGCCGTTCATCGGCATCAAGCTGATCGACATGGTGCTGGCCGCGTTTGGCTGGGTGTGACGCAAGCCGCGCGAACCTCATGGTCAGAACGTCTGGCGGAAGATCGGTCGAGGCGCCCGCGCCTCATTCATTCGGTCATCCGGTGTGCCGATCGATTGAACCAAAGCGTTTCGCGAGGGCTATATAGCGACGAACGGAGGCAGTCAGCAACAACGTCATGACCCAGTCGAACACAATCGTTGTTCTGATTGACGGCGACCGATACATTCGCCGTTTCGTGCATGTTTCGCTGGAAACGGCTGGCATGACGGTCTTCGATACGGGGACCGGGACACAGGGACTGGCTGAAGCAGCAACGCGCCGGGCCGATCTCGTGATCGTCGATCTCAGCTTGCCGGACAGGGAGGGTATCGACGTGATCCGGGAATTGCGGGCATGGTCCGACATGCCGGTGATCGTGCTGTCGGCGCGAAGCGGGGAACAAGACAAGGTTGCCGCGCTGGACGCCGGCGCCGACGACTACCTGACCAAGCCGTTCGGGATGGCGGAACTCGTGGCACGTATTCGCGCGCACCTGCGCCGGCAAACTTCCGGTGGCCGGTCCTGGGGCGCCCGGATTCATTTCGGCGAAGTGACAGTTGATCTCGGTGAGCGCAAGGTGGTCCGCGACAGCCAGATCATTCATCTCAGTCCGATCGAATTCCGCTTGCTGTCGGCACTCGCGCGCCATCAAGGGCAGCTCCTGACGCATCACCAGCTCTTTCAGGAGGTATGGGGGCCGCTGCGTGCGGACAACTACCACTATCTGCGAACCTACATGGTGCACCTGCGCCAGAAGCTCGAACGCGATCCGGCGAGGCCCGAGCACATCGTCACCGAGACGGGCGTGGGCTATCGACTGGTTGGCGTGAGCGAAGTCCAAAGTCCATAGCGGGTCTGTGACGCGCCTTGTTTTCGGTCGGCTTATGGGTGTCGCTATTGGCCGCCCGGGTTGCCGTTGTGCCGGCAGGAGCGACTGCGCTGCCGGTTCGCCGCTCCGGCGCAGGTATGCCGGAGGCAGTAGTGGATTTCCTTTCAAACCGTCGGCTTCACCCCGCCCGGGTAACGCCGACTGGCATACGGTACGGAACTGCCCTACATTGCAACTGGAAGGATGTCGACGGCCACCCCGTACACGTGCTTCGCCGAGGCTACGGAGCCTCGACGCCGCCACTCGCGACGACATTACCGCAGGTTGATTTGCCAGGAGACACCATGGCCGGTCTCGCCAGGATGTGGCAGTTAATCGTCGGCAAGCCGCTCGATCCTCTGGACCCCCGCACCCGCCACGCGATCGCCGTGACGCCGCTGCTGGCCTGGGTCGGCCTCGGCGCGGATGGCCTGTCATCTTCATGCTATGGCCCGGAAGAAGCGTTCCTGGCACTCGGCCAACACACGTCTCTCGCACTGTTTCTCGCCGTGGCGACCGCTGCAACGGTCTTCATCATCGCGATCGGCTACAACCAGGTCATCGAGCTTTTTCCGACCGGCGGTGGCGGGTACCGCGTCGCGACCGCACTGCTCGGTCCACGCCCAGGCCTTGTGTCAGGCGCAGCACTTCTCGTCGACTATGTGCTGACGGTTGCGACGTCGCTCGCAAGCGGTGTCGACGCGTTTTTCAGCTTGCTGCCCGTTAGCGCGCAGGCGTTCAAGCTTGCCACCGAACTCACGTTGATTGTGCTGATGACCGGGCTTAACTTTCGCGGCATGAGGGAATCGATACTCGTCCTGCTGCCGATTTTCCTTGGCTTCGTCGTGCTGCATCTCGTCCTCATCGTTTATGGCGTGGCCGCTCACGGCGATCATCTGGGCGCCGTCGTACCAGGCGCGATCGGCGACGCGCGCAGCATGTCGCATGCCCTCGGACCACTCGTGGTCATCGCGCTGCTGATGCGCGCGTTCTCGCTGGGCGGCGGCACCTATACCGGCCTTGAAGCGGTGTCGAACAATGTCAACATGCTGGCAGAGCCGCGCGTGCCGAACGGCAAGATCACGATGTTCTACATGGCGTCGTCGCTCGCCTTCACGGCGGGCGGCATCATCCTGCTCTACATGCTGTGGCACGCACAACCGGTGGAGGGCCAGACGCTCAACGCAGTCGTGTTCGGCAGTGTGATCGATCACCTCGGGCTTGGCTCGGCGCTTGCGCGGCACGGCTTGCTCGCGGCGGTACTGGCCTTCGAGGCCGGGCTGCTGCTCGTCGGCGCGCAAACCGGCTTTCTCGACGGTCCCGCCGTGTTGTCGAACATGGCCACCGATTCGTGGGTGCCGCGCCATTTTCGCGACCTGTCGACGCGGCTCGTCAGGCAGAACGGCATCGTCGTGATGGGCGTCGCGAGCCTTTTGATCCTGCTGTGGACACGCGGCGACGTTTCGATTCTTGTGGTTCTGTACAGCATCAACGTGTTTCTGACGTTCAGCCTGTCACTGCTTGGCATGTGCACGTACTGGTGGCGGCACCGCCATGATGGCGAAAACTGGCTGCGGCACTTCGCGTTGTCTGCGCTTGGTCTGTCGGTGACGAGCACCGTGCTGGTCATCACGCTGGTCGAGAAATTCACCGAGGGTGGCTGGCTGACGGTGCTGGTGACGAGCGCAGTCGTTGCGCTGTGCTTCCTCATCAAACAACACTACGACGATACGCGTACCCAGCTTGCGAAGGAGGATGCACTCTTTGCCGGGTCGCCGCCGGAAGTCGACGAGGCGACCGCCCCCGGCAAGCCGGACCCATTGCAGCCTGCGGCCATCCTGCTGGTTGGCAAGCACCGCGGCGCGAGCATGCATGCGCTGCTGTGGGTGAACCGGCTCTTCCCAGGGCACTTCAAGAATGTGATCTTTCTCGCGGTCGGAGAAGTCGACGCACAAAGTTACGAAGGCGCGGAGCACCTTGAGCGGTTGCGGAAAACCATCTCGGCAGCGCTCGAGTACTACGTGGCGCACTGCCGCCGGCACGGGATGGCGGCGGATTACCGCATCGCTTTCGGAACGCATCCAGTGGGCGAGTTCATGAAGCTTGCCGAGACCACGATGGACGAGTTTCCGAACAGCGTTTGCTTCGCCAGCAAGCTGATATTCAAGCGGGTCAGTTTCCTGACTGCGTGGCTGCACAATCAAACGCCGGTCGAGATACAGACGCGCCTGCATCTGCAAGGCAGGCAGATGGTGCTGTTGCCGATGAATGTCGGGTGAAGAACGGATCGCGGTTGCAGTCTGTGCCCGGTGGGCTTTGTGGTGGAAAGATCAGATAGTGATCGGTGGCGCCCGAGAGAATTCCGCGGGAAGACCGCCCCTTTAACCGGGGCGGAGGACTGCTCCGCGCCCGGACAGGACTGGTCTGGGCGGCGACCTCCAGTCGCCGCCGTTTGCGCTCACGGCAAGGTGATTTTGCGGGTGAATTCGGCCGTCACATTGGGACCTGTGGCTATACCGAATACCGGGTACACGTTATCGGGTCCGCTAGCAGCCAGGCCCATGTAATCGCCGAGGAAATGGCCACCCGCTACTGGAGCGTTCAGTATGTTGAACGAGGTTGTGGTCAGCCGCTTCTCATGGACCCAGTTGGCGGGGTTTGCGCAGTCGGTGGCGGTAGAGCAGAAGAGCGCGAAATAATCAGCGCCCTCGAAGCTGGCAGGTGTGTTCGTGTCGTGACGAAAGTCGTAGTAGGTCACCACGATTGCATTGCCGTCGCCCGTCGCCACCACCGCAGGGATGAAAGCCTGCTGCCGGCACGGGTTCGTGGCATTCGCCGGCGTCTTGTTGATCATCACCGGCGCTGACCAGGTGGCCCCGCGGTCATCCGACTTGCTGAAATAGATTCCGTCGACAGGGATTGACCCTGTGGGCGTGGTGCAGGTGGCTGTCGAAAAGCGATCGTCCTGCCAGGCGAGATAGATCGCCCCCGTCACCCGGTTCACAGCGACACTGTAGAGAATGGAGGCATCGCGTACCGGCTGACCAGTGTCCGGAGTGACCACCCCGACCACTTGAATGTCGCTGGCGAACGCTGGCCCGCTCCAACTCCCGCCCTTATCCGTGGACCTTATATAGCCGATGTCGAGACCTGTTGCCGTGACACCGATCGCGGTGAAGAAATCGAGCACGGTGCCATCAGGCAGCACCTGCACGATGTTGTCGATCGTCTGGTTGTTCGTGCCGGGCTGATAGATCGGAGCGGCCGTGCTCCAGGTCACGCCATTGTCAAGGGATCGGGAGAAGAACGTCGGTCCGACAGTATTAAACGTGACGGCCTGGGCACTGGCGGCCTTGCACGGCGACTTCGTAACCGGCGCGCACACCAACGACGCGCCCGCCGTAGATTTAAGCAATTTGCGCGCGATTGCGACACCGTCGTCTTGCGCGAGCAACTGGGCGCCGGCGGTGGTTGCCGGGAAGATGCGTAGCTGATCCCACACCGCATAGACTAAACCGTTCGCGGTCGGATCGGCGGTGAGCGAGTTCTTGTCATTTAGCACGTCCTGCGTGCTGTTGTTGATCAGCGTAACTGGAGCTTGCCACGTCGCGGCGTGGTCGACGGAGCGGCTGACGATCATCCCGCTTCTTCGTGTCCCAAACGGTGTCGTCGGCTTCGCGGGGTCCACCACCAGGGAGAAGAAGAAGGCCGTTCCGTCCCTCGCAAAGTCTACCCAGGGGTCCGAGGAGCGACGGAATTTACCCCCGGTGCAATTGGTAACGCCGAACGGGATCGTATCGGCCCAGGCGCCGCCCGCATTGTTTGAGACGACGCCGATGGTCCCGCGTGCGCCACCGTCGGTCCAGCGGTCCTGCTGGTGACCGACAAGGAGACGACGCGTGTCGGTCGGATCGGCTGCCACCCAGGGCTCGATTGACGTGGCTGGATAAAGGACGCTCCCGAATGCGGTCTCCTGCGCGTGCACATCGTCGGCAGTGCATCCGCTGAATGGATCGCCCGCGGCCACCTGGACGAGCGGGCCGAGCACCTGCGCCTGGGCGCCTGGACCGATTGCGCACGTGAGCGCGATGACGCCGCTGCCTGCGATACCCTGGGAAACGAAACGGGATAGGCGTCTGAAAATGGATTTCATTCCGTGCCTCGCGAAAAAGGGTAAAACGCCTTTGCACTGCCGGCAGTACGTCACCGGCACCATGACTCTCGCGCGGTGATGATCCATGTGCGAAAACGACTTGCCCCAGCAGCAAAACCAACGCTTGCCGCCGCCCGCCGAGAGATCCACTACAGAAACACACTAGGTCGCGGCAGCCGCATTTGTGTGAATAATTCGTTTCGGATGCCAGTTCATCACGTGGCGTCCGCCCCTCTATTGACGTGGTATAGGGCTTGCAGAAGAGCGGTCAGAGCATGTATGTGCTTGCAGAAAGCACGGCGCCCCAGAGTTGTGGCCAGAGCGATGGCGGTCAAGTCGCCGTGCATCGATGTGTCCGCCTTCGACGGCAGAACCGGGCTCTGCCCCGGCTGCTTTCGAACCCGAGATGAGATCCGTGGCTGGAAGAAGATGACCGGCCACCGGCGCCATCAGGTTCTGAACGACAGGTCCCGGCGACAGGCAACGAAACCCGTACGCAAAACCGGTTCAAAGAGAGATAAAAAAACTGAACCACGACGTCGTTCTATGGATGCAGCCGAGCTGATTTCGGGTGCGGTCACGAGCGCTCCGTTACATGTGGCTTGAATCTCTTATCCTTGGTTGAGACGAAAATGAGCATCCAGCGCACCTCGGTCGTCAACTCTGTCGGCCCCACGTCCGGCAACTTTCTGTCCAATTTCCTGGATCCGCGCGACGACCCTTCGAACCATCCCTCGGGGCTCGTGGTGATCACCCTGACGGCGCTGGACAATACGTTTTCGAACTTCACGTTTCTGGTCGCCGACGGCCTCACCAATACCGTGCTCGCGACCGCGCTGGCCGCGATCAACACCGGCGACCAGGTGCTCGCCGACGTCGATTGGCCGCAGCCCGTTATCTCCAGAGATCAGGACGGAAATCCCATCTACGGACCCGCATACTGCTACTCGCTCTGGCTCAATGCGGGCTGAGCGACTGGCTGGCGTTTCAGCGCGGCTCGCTTCCCGGGAAACACGGTTTACGCCGGACCCATTCCTTTGCTGAGAGGATCGAGATGATCTGCAATCGAGCCGCCGGGACCGGCAATCCACTCCCGGATACGAGCTTTACGAACTGGTCGGGTGACATTCAAATCAACCCGACAAACATCTTTCAACCGGGCAGCGTCGACGAGCTGGTCGCGATCGTAAGGCAGGCCGAGCAGCGGAATCTGTCGGTTCATGCCGTTGGCAGTGGATGGTCCTTCAACGACAACTTTTCCACGCGCGGCTTTTCCTCGGGGAGCGGCAGTGAACCGGGATTTCTGATACGAACCGATTCGCTCAATCGAATCCTGAGCAATGCTATGGGCGCAACGGCGAGCGCAGACGCCGGTGACCCATCATCGGGCGATCCCGTCTTTCAGGCGCTCACGGGCTCTGCTCGAGGTCTGAAGCTCGTTCACGTCGAAGCCGGCATCAAAGTCCACACGCTCTGCGAAACACTCGACAGCCTGAAGTTCATTAACGGGACGTCTCGCGGATTCGGATTTGCCGTGCCCACGCTGGGCGGCAGCGGCGGACAATCGATTGCTGGCGCCATCTCGACGAGCACGCACGGCGGCGACGTGAACAATCCGCCGCTACCCGACATGGTGGTGGGCATTCATCTCGTCGCCCCGGGAGGCGCCGAGTACTTCATTCAGCGAGGCGGCCTGCAGGCTATCGTCGATACCAACCAGCTCGCCCAGACGATGCCTTGCGTCGCGGGCAAGATCATCTCCAACGACGACGTCTTTAATGGTGTGCTCGTCTCGATGGGTCGAATGGGCGTCATCTATTCGATGGTGATTCAGGTCGTCGACCAGTTCGTCCTGAACGAGAACCGATACCAGGCCGGCTGGAACAATGTCAGCTCCAATGTCATGTTGGGCGCTCCCGGCGGCTCGGGGACGATCGGCGATCTGAGAGCCAACCATTACTTTCTCCAGGTGGTCATACTGCCCTATACGAACTCTTCGGGGGACCACGACTGTTTTGTGACCACGCGTTCGTGGCAGCCGCACGACGCGCCGCTCAATCCCGATCCGAACAAGAACGATTTATTCTCGGTCGCCTGCCGATTGCAGCCGCTGGAGAAGTCCCTCGTCGTCCTCGGCATCATTGCCGCGGCCAACGCCATCGCCGCGGCGGCCGACGCGCTGGCGGCCGGGCTCGCGCTGGTCCCGATCGCGGGCGAGATCGCCATAGCAGCAGCCGCCGCGGCGGACGCTGCCGCGATTGCGATCAGCATCGCGCTGGCGCCGCTGCTGGTGCCGTCGATTACGATTGGCGACTATATCGCCACGGTAACCAACCTGTTGACGAAGTTCGGATTGCTGGGCGTCGCCAAGGACACGGTCAATGGACTCTTGAGTGGGAACCTGTCGCCCCATACCATCGCCGACTTGAGCTACAAGGTGATGGATACGTACGATTACCAGGCCAATTGCTATAAAGCCCGTTCTCTCGAAGTCGCCTTCAACGCCGACGAGCCGACCTATATCACTTATGTGACGACTGTTTTCGGATTGATCGACAACTTCGCCTCTCAGAACATCCTCTACGGCGGCTATATCTCACTGCGGTATTGCGGAAAGTCGGAAGCGCTTCTAGCGATCGAGCAATGGCCGCACACCGTTTGCATCGAGATGTCTACGCTAAGCGGGCTCGACAGCGAGATGCAAGTGCTCAATGCGTTTGAAGCGGCGGCGGCCCAACTCGGTGCGGCGATTCATTGGGGGCAGCTCAACAATCGGACGCGCACCGACATCGAGTCCGTCTTCGCGGGGACGATCCACACCTGGCGTCAAGCGCTCTCGCGCCTTGCCGCACGCGGGAAGATCAGCACCTTCGACAATGACTATTGCAGCCAGCGGGGCCTCGAGCCGGACGCGGAGGCGACGAAGAAGACTCGCGACATCTCGTACATCTTTCCCGTGACGCTCGGCTGAAGCCAGGCGTGCCGCTCAGCCCGCCAGCGCCAGATGCGAGCTGACGCCGTTCAGGAGCCACCGAACCAGTTGTAACCCTGGTTCTCCCAGTAACCACCGGGATATTCGTTCGTCACACTGATCGCGACGATATGCTTCGGATTCTTGTAGCCGAGCTTGGTCGGCATACGCAGCTTCATCGGGAAGCCGTATTTCGGGGGCAGCACCTCGCCATCGTACGTGAGTGTGAGCAGGGTCTGTGCATGCAACGCAGTCGGCATGTCGATGCTGGTCCAGTAGTTGTCCGCACAGTGCAGCGATACATACTTCGCCGTGGTGTCCGCGCCCGAGTGTTCAAGGAAATCGGAGAAGCGCACGCCGCCCCATCGGCCGATCGCACTCCATCCTTCGATGCAGATATGACGCGTGATCTGGCTTTCCTGCGGCAACGCGCGAAGTTCGTCGAGCGTCCAGACACGTTTGCCATTTGCGAGGCCGCCCACCTGGAGCCGGTATGTAGCGGGGTCGACTTCGGGCACATCATCGATGTCGTAGAACGCGTTGAACGGAAACGGCCGTGTGATCATCGACTCCGGATAGGTCGGAGCCATCTCGTTCGGATTGAACAGCAGGGCTTGCACATCGTCGTTGAAGAACGAGATTCTGCGCAGCATGGTGTTCACCGACTTGTCATTGGACAAATCGCAGCCTGACAGCATCGCAATGCCGCCGAGCGTGAGAACTCGCTTTCCGAGCAACCGGCGCGCCGGATTTTTCAGTTCGTTGCGCGCATCCTTGATGATGGATTCAGCGTGAGACGAAAGAAACGTATCGGGCTTCACAGCCCTCTTTCGAAAAGTCATGGTTACCGTCCACGAATCATCAAAAGCAGCGAGCGCTGCACAAGCGCGACCATGACGACGTGCACGACGAAGAATGCCACCAGCACGCTCATTGCAGCGAAATGCACGACGCGCGCATTGTCGTATCCGCCCATCAGCGTGCGCAGTAGCGGGAACTGCACCGACTTCCATATCGCCAGTCCCGACAGGATGACGAACGCGATATCGAGGATGATGGCGAGATAGGCGAGTTTCTGTACCGCGTTGTAGCGTGTGAGGTCCTCATGCCCGAGCGTGCCACGCAGGGCGGCGGCGAGATCGGTTGCAAGTGACCTGACGCTGATCGGCAGCAGCTTTCGGCGCAGACGTCCCGAAGCGATATTCAGCCCGACATAGACGACGAAATTCACAACCAGCATCCACATGATCGCAAAATGCCATTGCAAGGCCCCGCCGAGCCAGCCGCCCAATGTGATAGCCGAAGGAAACCGTAAGGCTGGAAAGATCGGCGAGGCGTCATAGATCTGCCAGCCGCTTGTCACCATCAATACGACAGCAAGCGCGTTAATCCAGTGCGTGATGCGGACCCAGGCGGGTTGAATCGTCATGTGGCTCAAAGCGATCTCGTGATTTTGATCAGGTTGCCCATCATCGGAAAACGCATGGTGAATCCTTGAATAACGGAAACGAAACAATCGATTAGGATCATTGAATGAATGGAAAAGAAGACCGTAGTGTCAGCGGCATGAGGCGACTCGAAGTCGCTGTCGCAGCATCCGCGATCCCCAGCACCCTATCGCGCCGGCTCCGTGGCCGCCCGCGCTTGCAGCAAATGGGGCCGCTCACCGCCGCGAGCGGCCTCAGTGGACCGACATCATGCGTTAGAACTGCGGCACCAAGCCATCCTTTTCGACGAACAGCACGTGAGCATCATAAACACCGTTCGCACCCGGTGTTACCACGAGGAACACCTTCTTCCCCGCCGTCAGATCCGCTTTGCTCGCCGGAACCGGTGTCACGACGGGCACGTTTGCCGGCACTGTCACCGTGCTGGTGCCGCCCTTGTATGACAGATTCAGTTCACGGCCGCTGGTGCCGGTGACAACCGACACCACGTTTGCATTCGTCATTGTGCTGTTGGGACCGAAGTCATAAGCGAAATGCCCTTCGGCCGTACCGCGTGCCGCCTCAGGAAAAACGATCATCGAAGTGGCCGTTAATTTTCCATCGCTGCCCGTGAGTGCTGGCGTCCCCACGTACGAACCGACTTTGGCGTCGGAAAGCCTGGCGGGCTTGAAAGCCGACACCCCGACGTCCGGCTTGACATCGATCGATACGGTGTCGCCGCTGTTCCGGTGTACGGTCAGAATTTCGCCTTTGAACGACACGACATCGCCACGAATTCGTTCCGGTTTGACGTCAGGCGTTTGCGCAAAAGATGCACTCGAAAGCGCAAGAGCAGCGAATAAGGCAGCTAGTTTGTAATGAATCGACACGAGTTACTCCATCTATGTGAATGCGATTGAATTGGAGCGCCAGACGCTGGCGGACGCCACGGTTGCAGCAACCAACTTGCATGGGACCGGATTAAGCGCTAAAGCGCCGACTCCGGTCGACAGCTTTGCATGGGACCGGATTAAGCGCTAAAGCGCTAACTCCGGTCGACAGCTTTGCATGGGACCCGAGTAAGCGCTAAAGCGCTAACTCCGGTCGACAGCTTTTGCATGGGACCGGATTAAGCGCTAAAGCGCTAACTCCGGTCGACAGAAGACAGGCTTCCGGCGGCAGGATTTGTGCGCTGCCGGGGCGCGAACGACTCACGCCAGCTGATTCTTCATGCCCAGGACGTCGATCGACTCGATCGACGGGGCGCTCACCAGCAGCTCGTCAGCGCGCGCCATCAGGCTGTTGGCAATACTTCCGTGCAGGTGTGCCTGACGATCCTCTTCATTGGCGAAGGCGTCGAAGACGCCGAACGTTGTCGGCGACAGCTTGAGGGCAAACCAGATCGGCGTGGCCGCCTCCCGGCCTGCCATTTCAAGGCCGGCGGCAAGAAAGTCTGCTACCGCCTGCTCCTTTCCCGGTTTAGCTTCAAGTCGGACAAATAACGCGTTCCTGATCATCTTCGCTCTCCAGTGTCCGCGTGAGGGGGGCTCATGCGGTGAGTGACACTGTACAAACAGAGTGCGCAGGGGAATACTGTCTCAATCGACAATTTTGGTATCAATTCCGCCATGCGAATTTTTGTCCTCGTGCTCGAGGGGGTGTTCGATACGGGTCTCACCACCGTGCTCGATAGCTTGACGATGGCCAACAGCCTTGCGTGCGCGACGGGGATGGCAACAGCGGGCTTCGACATCACCGTGGTGGGGATGCGGCCCGAGGTGCGTACCGCGCTTGGGATGCAAGTGCCCGTCCGCGATATGACCGACGCCCCTGCGCCGGATTGGGTCGTCTTACCGGCGCTCAACCGCACGACGGCCGAGGAGCTTGTGCCTGTGCTCGGTCGGGACGATGTGGTCGACGCACTAGGTGCTTTGCGCGCCTGGAGCAGTGGCGGCGCCCGCGTTGCAGCCGCCTGTACGGGTACGTTCGTGCTGGCTGAAAGCGGCTTGCTCGACGGTGGCGAAGCCACGACCACCTGGTGGCTCTCACCGCTGTTCCGGCAGCGCTATCCGAACGTGCACCTGGATGCGCACCGGATTGTCGTTCCCAGCGGCAGCGCGCTAACGGCAGGGGCGGCCCTGAGCCACCTCGACCTTGCACTCTGGTTGATCCGCAACAACAGCCCTGAGCTTGCGGCGCTCGTGGCCAGGTACCTCGTATTCGATTCGCGACTATCGCAGTCTGCCTATGCAATCTCCGATCACCTCTCCCATTCGGACCCGCTCGTCGAGCGGTTCGACCGCTGGGTGCGTGAACACCTCGACACGGCAATCGCGCTCGACGTCGCCGCGGAGGCATTGGCGACCACCACGCGGACGTTGACGCGACGTCTGAATGGGGTGCTTGGTAAAACGCCCGTCGAGTACATTCAGGATCTGCGGGTGGAGCGCGCCGTTCATCTGCTCAAGACGAGCAAGCTCACCGTTGATCGCATTGCTGAGCAGGTCGGGTATGCGGACGGCCACACTTTGCGAACGTTGCTGCGGCGGCGGATAGGTAAGGGAGTACGTGAGTTGCGGGCATCGTGAGTCGCTGTGGCCACTCCAGAGTTGTTGTTCGTGCGGACTGGAGGGTTTTGGCGGACAGGCATTCTTGTGACATTATTGGCCAGCGCAGACGTTGCGAACGTCGATGGGCAATCCACGTCGCGTAGCCAAACCTTCAAGATGCAGCACGTGCTTCGAGGCAGACAGACCCTCGCACGTCAAACTGTCATTTTTTCAGAGGTAAAGCCATGAAGTCGACAATCGTCCTCCCGTTTTTGATCATTTCGTTACTCGGCACATCCGTTGCCGCTTTTGCGCAGCAACACGACGAAAATCACGGCGGCGGGCAGCCTTCGCACGACAGACCAAACCCGGGGCACGACGTTCAGCATGGACATGGTCGAGGGCCTGCGCCACGCGACGCATCGATGGGGGGGCCGGGCGGCCCCGTTCCTCACAATGACTGGCACAAGGGTGAGCGGCTTCCGGCAGAGTACCGGGATCGTAATTACGTCGTAGACGACTGGCGCGGGCACGGCCTGCAACCGCCGCCGCGCGGATATCAGTGGGTAGGCGTGAACGGGGACTATGTACTCGCCGCCATCGCGACGGGTGTCATTGCAAACGTCCTGCTTACCGGGCACTAGCCCACGAACCGGAATCAATTGCTTCCCGTACTGACACACGACCTTTCATTCTGCGGATCGTAAGCGCGGTGGCCTGCGACGACGGGCCAGCGCGCTGCTGTATCGTGAATGGGCGCATACGCTGTTGTGACGGTTTCAGTGCGGCCAGACACGGACGTCGGCGAGCGCTGTTGCATAGACAGTCGAACGTCGCCGGCACCGAGACAACGGACCTTCGCGAGGATTTTGTGTCTGGAGGGTCATTGGCCTTTCCAGGCACTCGCGGATCGTAGACAAAGACTGGCTGGAACCGTTCTCTTGATATCCGCTCCTCAAAGCACGGACAGGTTAATTATGGCCTGAACCTGGTCATCCAAGCCCATTGGGTGCGCGTTCTGACTCCGCCTTCAACTCATTCCTGGCGCGACGTCTGTTCAACTTGCATCATTCCGATCCCACGGAGGCACCCCGCCGAAAGCATCGACCAGGAAATCGATCATCACG
Organism: Paraburkholderia sp. GAS448; assembly: GCF_050435685.1. Lineage (NCBI taxonomy): Bacteria > Pseudomonadati > Pseudomonadota > Betaproteobacteria > Burkholderiales > Burkholderiaceae > Paraburkholderia > Paraburkholderia sp. GAS448. The sequence continues at coordinate 28,314 of NZ_JBNDKT010000025.1, read as the reverse complement.
CGTACTCTGGCACTCAGGTGTCGACGGCTCGGGTACAGCGCGAGTATGTCGATATCAGGCAGGCGATACTCAGGTAACACTTGAACGAGCTTGCCCTCGCTTAGATCGTTGCCGATCAGGAAAGTGGGTTGCCAGATCACGCCTTGCCCGGCGAGCGCTGCTGCGCGCGCCGTATCACCGTTATTGGTATGCATGTGACAGTCGACCTTCACCGAGTGAGACTTGCCGCGAGCGTCGGTCAATTGCCAGTCATCGCCGGTGGCCGCATACGTGTACCCGATACAGCGGTGCTCGACCAATTCCGCTGGGGCTGTCGGAAGTCCGAAGCGAGCCAGATAGGTCGGCGACGCACACAGAATGTTTTGCGATGTCGCCAGCTTGCGGGCTGCATGACTAGTCGAACCCGCGCGTGAGATGCGAATGGCGAGATCGTAGCCTTCATCGACGATATCGACGACGCGGTCGATCAGTCCAACGTCGAGTTCGATTCCGGGGTATTTCCACATGAACTCGGGCCATAGTGGCGCCAGATACAAAATGCCAAAGCTCACGGGGGCATTGATGCGCAGCCGTCCGCGCGGTTCGACCGATGCGGATGACACCAGCCCCTCGGTCTCGGCGACATCGTCGAGGATGGATTTGCAGCGGGCGTAAAGCGTCTCGCCACCCTCGGTAAGAGAAAGCGTGCGCGACGAGCGATTCAGCAAACGCGTGCCCAGATGCGCCTCCAGTTCATTCACATAGCGGGTGACATTGGCGGGCGACGTGCCGAGGGCATCCGCGGCGCGCGTAAAGCCGCCACGGCTCACCACCGTCACGAAAACCTCGAAGGCGCGAAGGCGATCCATGTATGCCTCAAATCATTCACAAAAGCTGAACGATAGGACCATGTTTTATGCCTTTCTGCAATCAGAACTGAAGCCTATATTGTTTCCACGGGCCAACGCATAGGGCACTGGCCGACCAGGTGCATCAGGAGATTGAAAATGCAACGCTTGACAGGAAAAGTCGCCATCGTGACAGGTGCCAGTGCAGGAATTGGCCGTGCTACTGCAAAGCTGTTCGCGAAGGAAGGCGCCAAGGTGGTCATTGCGGCGCGCCGCGCGGCGGAACTTGAAACGCTCGCTGCGGAGATCGTTAGCGAAGGCGGCGAAGCCGCGTATCTGGCGGGCGACGTGCAATCTGAGGACTTCGCGAAGGCGCTGGTCGCGCTCGCAGTGAGCCGCTTCGGCCGGTTGGACATTGCCTACAACAACGCCGGTACGCTCGGCGAGATGGGTCCGACCACCGGTATTTCCGAAGCAGGCTGGAACGCCGCGCTGGCGACCAATCTGACGAGTGCCTTCCTGGGCGCGAAACACCAGATTCCCGAAATGCTGAAGCAAGGCGGTGGATCGATCATCTTCACGTCGACATTCGTCGGTTACTCGTTCGCGTTTCCTGGCACCGCGGCCTACGCGGCGAGCAAGGCGGGACTGATCGGCTTGACGCAGGCACTCGCTGCCGAGTACGGCGCGCAAGGCGTGCGCGTCAACGCAGTGTTGCCGGGTGCGGTCGACACGGAGATGTATCGCGGCATGAACGACACCAACGAATCGCAGGCGTTCGTGACGGGGCTGCATGCGCTCAAGCGGGTTGCAAAGCCAGAAGAACTTGCGCGGTCGGTGCTGTATCTCGCGTCGGACGACTCGTCATTCGTGACCGGTACGGCTTCACTGGTCGATGGTGGCGCGTCCATCACACGGACGTGACCCCGCTCTGGCGGCATCCGACGTGCAAGCGCTGATGCCGCCAGTTCTACGTCATCCACGGAAAGGAGATTACTCATGGACCTGAATCTGAAAGGCAAACTCGCACTGGTGAGCGGCAGCACCGCCGGCATCGGCCTCGCTATCGCCAGTACTTTGGCGCAGGAGGGCGCTCGTGTGATCGTGAATGGCCGCTCTCAGTCATCAGTGGATGACGTGGTCGCGCAACTGAAAGCGGAGACGGGCAGCGATGTACATGGCTTTGCGGGCGACCTTAGTACAGCCGCGTCGGCCGACGAACTCGCAAGACGCTACCCGGGTGTGGAAATCCTGATCAACAACCTCGGTATCTTCGAGCCTAAGCCGTTTGAGGAGATCCCCGACGCGGACTGGTTGCGTTTCTTCGACGTCAACGTCTTGAGTGGAGTACGCCTCGCTCGCCTGTTTCTGCCTGCGATGAGGCGTGCAAACTGGGGGCGCATCATTTTCATTTCGAGCGAGAGCGGGGTGCAGATTCCAGCCGAAATGATCCACTACGGGATGACGAAAACCGCGCAGCTTGCGGTCTCGCGCGGGCTTGCCGAAGCCGTTGCCGGCACCGGCATTACAGTCAATAGCGTACTGCCGGGGCCGACGAAATCGCGCGGCGTGGGCGAGTTCGTGGAGGCCCTTGCCAGGGCCGACGGCAAATCGTTTGAAGTGTTCGAAAAGGAGTTCTTCGAGAAGGTCCGTCCCACATCGCTCATCAAGCGATTTGGTTCGCCGCAGGAAATTGCGTCCCTCGTGGCCTACATCGCCAGTCCGCTTTCGTCGGCAACGACGGGAGCTGCATTGCGGGCCGATGGGGGAGTTATAAAGAGTGCCTTCTAGAGTCACGCCGGTGTTACGCCGGCGTTTCCCAAACTTTTCTCGATCAGTATTCTGATGCGATCGGCCGGGACCTCTCTTTTTTAGCACCGTTGACGGTAAATGGCTCTATCAGGTTGGAGAGCAGGCCGTTGAACTGCGCGATCAACTCCGCGCCGCTCGCATGCGATGCGCCATCCTCAGTGAAGCTGGACACGCGGTCCGGTCGACGAGTCGCGTGCCCACTTTCTTTTCGAGCTGCCGCAGACGCAGCGATACCACGGAAAGCGAGAGGTTCAGCTTCCGCTCTGCCGGATCGTTGGCGGCAGGCGAATGTCAGCGGTGTCCGTCATGTCGATGCCGTCCGGTCAAGATCCTTTGACGCCTCGCAGCGCATCGTGCGCCTCGCCCGCCACGGCCGCTGGCCGGATCTCGACCGCGAGCCTCAACACCGTCCCGCCTCCGGTCGAGCGGACCGTCAGGTTGCCGCCGAGCCGCGCCGCACGCGTCTGCATACTACGCATGCCGAGCCCGCGGCGCACCTCGACCGCGGCTGGATCGAAACCCGTGCCGTTGTCTTCCACGACGAGCCGCAGCGAGCCGTCGAGATGGCGCAGATCGATCCGCACGCACGTTGCGCCGCTGTGTTTGAGGACGTTGGTCAAGCTCTCCTGGAGCACGCGCAGCACGTCGAGATTCTGCGAAGCGGTGAGCCCGACGGTCTCGAGCCCCGACACGTGCCACGCACATTCGATGCCACGTCCTTCGAACAGACACATCATCCGGTGCCGCAGCGGTGCGATCAGGTCGTCCAGTGCATGCTCGCCGAGCTGATGGCTCGACGCGGTATCAATGATGATGCGCAAATCGTCGCGCAGCTCCTTGAGAATCGACAAAACGCGCCCCGGCGTGATGCTCTCGGGCGTATGCTCGAGCATCGCGATGCTGCTGACGAGGGTGCCGCCGAGCCCGTCGTGCAGATCGTGCGCGAGATCGAGCCGTTCGCCGAGCCGCGCGTTCACGACTTCGAGCTCATGTTGGCGCTGCAGCGTGGTCACGAGGTCGGCGCGCGCTTCGTCGATCCGTTCAGTGAGTTCGTCGTTGAAACGCTCGATGCGGCGCACGTTCGCAACGAAATGCCACGCGAGCACGAACGCCATGCCGACCATCAGGAACTGCGACGTGAATGCCGTGTAGTAGTGGTTGTCGCGCAGCACGCTGAACACCGTCAGCAGATCGTGGATACCGGCCGCGATGAAGATCACGATGCACACCGACAGGATCCGGTGGTCAGTGCGCTGGCTTTTCACGGCCAGCCACAGGAACACGAAGCAGCTCGCGAAAAATATCAGCGCCGACGCGGGAATCAGCACGATGCGCAGCGTCCCCAGTTGCGCTTGCGGCAGTGCGACGACCGCTGTGACGCCCACGGCCACGCTGAGCCACAGCACGCGCTCGATGCGCTGCGCGCGGCGATCGCAGAAGCGCAGCACAAAAATCGAAAAGGACACGCAGAACACATGGAAGAGCAGCGCGTCGGCCGCCTCCCACATGTCGTTCGATGCGAACGGCCAGGTGGTCGTTACGATCTCGTTGACGGCCCAGCACCACCACGTGAGTGAAAGGAACGCGAACCACCCGTAGGCGGTCTCCCTGGATCGCATCGACCACAAAGCAAGGAAGAAGCAGCCGAGCGTTGCGGTCACGGCAAGGCTGAAAAGCTGCAGATCGTGACGCACGAGCCGCGCGTGCCGGTAGATGTCCCACACGGCGTCCGGAGCGCCGATCGTCAGCGGGCCGAGGCCGGGCTGGTAAGCAGAGAGGCCGGATACACGGACCAGCAGCGCGTTCTCGCCCGGCTGCAGCTCCCGCGTAGACAGCACGCGATACCACGGCGTGTTCCACATCCGGCTGATCGGCTCGACGAGGTGCTCGTCGCGGCGCAGCAGCGCGCCGTTCAGCCAGATCTCGCCGGCCATGTTGAGATAGTCGAGGGCAACGGCGGCCGGGTGCGATCCCGGCGTCTGGTTCCAGCTCACGCGGTACCAGACAACGCCGTCGAAATGCGGCCATCGCTGGGTCCAGATATCCGGCAGGGTTACCGCGGTCCAGCCGTCCTGCGGCGGCATTTGCGCCTGCCAGTCCGAGCGCGCCGCTTCGACATGCAGGCTTGCGATGGCGTCGGTTTCGGCTGCGGGCGGCGGCTCCGGCGCGGCGCGTGCCGCGCCGTGATGCAGCAGGCCGATGACGACAATCAGGGCAACAAGCCACGCGAACGCGCTTCGAAGACGGCCTGGGTGCGCGAGTTGACCGCCAGTTTCTTGTAGATATTCTTGATGTGACATTCCACGGTCAGCCTGGACAAGGACAACAAACTGGAAATCTCCTGATTGGTCAGCCCTTTGCTGACGAAGGTCAGGATTTCAGCCTCGCGCGGACTCAGCAGCGCCCCCGACGCCTGCGGAGCCAGGTGGCCGGGCGGCTTCGTGCCGGCGGCGCCGAGCAGCTCGAGAATACGTTTCGCAATGAACGGGTCGATCGGCGCGCCACCCCGCAGCGCGCTGCGCACCGACAGCGAGATCTCCACGTCGTCGCGCTCTTTCAGCAGATAGCCGGTCGCGCCGGCCTGCAACGCCGAGACGATCACTTGCTCGGTACTCCACGCGGAGATTACCAAAATGGGCAGTGCTGCGTCACGTTGATGCAGCGCGCGGATCAGGTCGATGCCGTTGCCGTCCGGAAGCCCAACGTCGACGAGGGCGAGCGCGAACGGCTGCTCGTCGAACATAGCCTGAGCCTCCACGATGCTTGCGGCGAACGACAACGCGTCGTCGGTGTAGCCGAGCGTCGTGAGGATTGCGCGCAGGCGCAACTGCATCATCGGCTCGTCTTCCACGATGGCGACCGGACCGGGCAGCACCGGCTCCTGAAACAGCGAAAGAGGCTGGGACATTGCCTGAAAGCGGAAAACGGAAAGTTGATGGAACCCGCAACGGAACCCGAGGCAGCGCCGCCGAGTTGCGCAACGCCGACGCCCGACAACATGACACGCACGTGGCGTCCGGGCCATACCTGGAACCTGGTAGGCGCCACCCCGTTACCAGGTTCCAGGGATTGAAGGCACGCACCCGCCGGGCCCACACTGCGACCGTTCGCCGATGATAAATCACAACACGCAGCGCAACGGGGGCCGTGCATGGACCACCATTACATCGAGAAGGAAATCGCGCACCTCGAACGGGTGATCACGCGCATTTCCGCAGTCGACCGTATCCCGCTGTCATACTGGCGCGCACGTATCAACGAGATCGGCACGGCGAGGCTTGCCGCTGCGCAACACCGCCGCTGGTGTCGCCTGCAGGAGAAGTTGCGGCAGATCGAGGCGCTGCATGCGCACGGGCCCGCCGATACCGATCCGCCGCTTCGTCGCGAAGCGACCGGTTAGCGCCTCGCTGTCGGTTCACCTCCGCGGATGCGGTGCGAACGATCATCGCGCCGCGACGCCCTCAAGCACGAGATGAACCCGCAGACCCGTCGTTGCCGAAACCATCACGTACAGCATCCTCGAAGACCTCATAGTGACGCACGACCCGATCGACGTCGTCGGGCAACGCGTCCACAGCGGGATCGACTATCCTGGGCCGCCAACCGTCGAAAAATGCTGCTACAGTGCCCGGCTATCTCTTCGTCATCCCTTCGATGACATGTGCGTTCCGACCGATATCCATGCGAAACCGTACTGCCCGCTCTCTTCATGAGCGCGTCCTCCTTTTGATCCATGCCGTTGCCGCCGCATGCTGCGCGGTTGCCGCAGCGCCGCTCGCCGCTCACCCACATGTGTGGATCACCTACGCGGGCGTTGCGCGGATGGATGGCTCGACACTGGGCGCTGTGCAGGAGAAATGGACCTTCTCGCAGGGGTTTCCGGTATCAATCGTCGGCGACCTGACGGATATACCGAAAGCTGGACCGCTCGGCCCGAAGTACATCCGCCTCTTCAGGCAGCAGGCGTTTGATTCGCTGAAGGGGGCCGACTACTTCACGCATGTCTTTGTCGACGGCAAAGCTGCGCACTTCGGCGAGGTCCGCGACTTCGCCGTCTCGATCGAAGACGGCCGAATTGTCTACACGTTTGTGCTGCCGCTCGCGGATAAAGTCGACGCGAAGCTCGCGAAGGTGCAGCTCGGCATTTGGGACGAAACCTTCTTCGTCGATTTTCAGGCGCCGTCCCAAAACGGAGCCCCGATCGTCTTCAATGCGACAGCGAAAAAGACCTGCACCGCGCAACCGTTCGAAGATAAAGCTCACGCCATATTTGGCGGCGCCATTTTTCCGCTTTCCACGAAGCTCTCATGTTGACCTCTTCGGTGCGCCACAGTATTCGCCGTAGCGCGTTTGCGCTGATGTTCCTCATGATCGTGGCCGCGCAGGCCGTAGGCGCTCAGACGGTCGATGTCTTCGGAAGGACGCCGTCAGGGGCGCCAGGTGTAGCCAATGGACAGGCGCCGGCTCAGCAGAACGACGCTGAGCCGCGCGTCGAGATGCCGGAGCCTGTGCGACGCGCGATTGCAGCAGGCGTCGCTCTCCAGGGGCGCCTGAACGCGCAGCTTCAGGACCAACTCGTCGCGCAGCGCAATGGCGCGGGCAGACTGGCCGCGTGGACCCTCATGCTGCTGTCGTTCGGCTACGGCGTCCTGCATGCGCTCGGACCGGGACATGGCAAGACGGTCGTGAGCATGTATCTGATGTCGCATCGCGCTCGCGTTGGACATGCCATTGCGCTAAGTGTATGGAGCGCCTGCGTGCAGGCGATCTCGGCGATTTGCCTTGTCGGCAGTGCGGCATGGCTCGCGCGTGAGGGAATCGGCGGCGTGCTGACGCGTGCGGCGACGCTTGATCTCGTCAGCTATATCGCGCTTCTCTGCGTTGGTCTCGTCACCGTCTGGTCAATCGTCACGCGTCGCGACTGCTGCGACGAGCGGCGCATTACGCTGATCCCTAAACGCGGCGCGGGCTTGTTTGCGACCAGGCGTGACAATAACGACGTTCAGCACGGCCGTTACCTTGGTTCAAGCTCGCTGGCGAGCCGGCGCGCGTCCAGTTGGGCGCGCGTGGACGAGAGGGCAGGGAACGTCTGGATCGCGCGGCAGATTGTTATGACGGGACTGGCGGTGGGCGTGCGGCCATGTGTCGGCGCGATCTTTGTACTGATTGCTGCGCTCGCCAACGGCATTTTCATGGTGGGTGTGTTGTCGGCGTTGGCCATGGCCGCGGGGGTTTCGTTAACGGTATTGACGATTAGTCTGGCAAGCCTCGGCATCAACCGGGTGGTGTCCAGTCGTAGCGTCGCTCGCAGACAGGTACTGGAAACGATCCGCACGCGCTTCGCGCTCGCGGGCGCACTTATCATCACGCTGTTCGCTGCATGGCAGGTGTTCGCGTTGCTGTCTGGCCGGCAACTGGCCGCGCTCGCCTGAGGGTCTCCAGCCTTGTAGACAGGCAATTGCTGCAACCCCGATTCAGAAGACCCGCCCTCGCTGCTCAGATCGAGCTGCTAGCCGATCACGGGCAGCAACACCCATTGAGCCGCCGGGACAGCGATCAACCGGACCTGACAGGCACATGCTTAGTCCCTCCCTTCTTACGAAGCAGCCCTTTTTAGTGCAACAACCTCGCGTCGCGGTGGCGCCCCGAACATGCGCGAATATTCCCGACTGAACTGCGAAGGGCTTTCATAACCGACCTGAAACGCGGCGGTTTCGACGTTAGCAGTATCGGCTGTCATCAAGCGGCGCGCCTCCAGCAAGCGAAGCTGCTTCTGGTACTGCAGCGGCGTCATCGACGTCAGTGCCTTGAACTCTCGATGGAACGCCGAAGGGCTCATCTGGGCAGTGCGCGCCAGATCCTCGATGCGCACCGGTTCTGCAAAGCGTTCACGCAACGCATGGATTGCACTGATCACGCGTTGTGAACGACTGCTGGACAGCGTCAGCCCCGCGATCTCGCCGCCGTGCGGCCCGGTCAAGAGCCAGTAGCTGATCTCACGCATGAGCAGCGGATAGATCATTGGGACTGCGTTGGGCGTATCGAGCAGGCGAACCATACGCAGCGCACAGTCGGCCAGAGGTCCATCGAAATTCGTAACGAAGACCCCCGAACGGGCGTCACCGCTGGATTTCGGAAATGTATCCAGCGCTTCCATCACCTCGCGCATGATTGCCAGATCGAATTCGATGATGACGCCAAGAAACGGCTTCTCGGGACTCGCCTCGACGACCCGGCCGAACGCTGGCGTCTCGACGCTGACGACGAGTGCCTGTCCCGCCCTGTATTCGAACCGCCTGTGGCCGAACGTCGTCCATTTGGCGCCCTGGACGACGATACAAAGCGCCGGCTTGTGAATCAGGTGATTGGGCCGGGTCTCCTGGTTCGAACGGAGAATCGTAAGTCCTTCGACCGCCGTAACAAACGGGCTTTCCCCGGTTTGCGCATCCGTGTAGCGGGTAACTGCGTCCATCAGCGCATCGGACATATCCAAACCTCTCGGTGTCGATGTTTCCCGACGTTATAGTCGCGCGAGCAGGATTAGGCAAGAAACAGGTGAGTTCCGGCATTCAACCGAACTGACGGCAGGGCTATCGTTACCCCCACGCCAAACTACAGGAGCGCGCAATGCCCACCGAAATCACCTCTACTTCAAGTCCACGGATTGCGATCGTTACCGGCGGCAGCCGCGGTATCGGCCGAAATACGGTGCTCAGTCTCGCCAGACATGGCGTCGATTCGATTTTTACCTACCACTCGAATCGCGCAGAAGCTGGGCAGGTGGTTGCCGCGGTCCAGGAAACAGGACGTCGCGCCATCGCGCTCCGACTCGACACCGGCGACGTCAGTTCGTTCGACCAGTTCGTGCAGGATGTTCGGCAAGCGCTGGCCAGCCTGCGAGCCGAGCGTTTTGACTACCTCGTCAACAATGCGGGAACCTCGCTGCACAATGCCTTCGACCAGACAACCGAGGACGAACTGGACCAGGTCTACCGCGTCCATTTCAAAGGCGTGTTCTTCCTCACGCAAAAACTTCTGCCATTCATCAACGACGGCGGGCGGATCGTGAACATTTCTTCGGGGTTGGCCCGCGTAACGCTTCCCGGTTCTTCCGCGTATGCGTCAATGAAGGGGGCTGTCGAAGTGCTGACCCGCTATATGGCGAAGGAACTCGGCGCACGCGGGATCGCTGCCAACACCGTCGCACCCGGCGCAATCGCGACCGACTTCAGTGGTGGCATGGTGCGCGACAATCCCGAAGTGAACAAACGCGTGGCGGACATGACCGCGCTCGGCCGCGTCGGCGAACCCGAGGACATTGGCCCGATGATCGCGGCGCTGCTCTCGGATGACAACCGCTGGATCAACGGGCAGCGCATCGAGGTCTCGGGCGGCATGGTCCTCTAACGGCCAGGCAGGGACGTTCAGGGTCAAACGTCCCTCCAGCTAAGGCGCGGCGGCCATATGAGCCATCGCCTTTCCGACATGTTCGGCGAATGCTTTGACCTTGGCCGAATGCCGGCGCTCCAGAGGGCTCACTAGATGAATCGGGATAGCGATCGTTTCCCAGTCCGGCAACATCCGCTGCACTTCGCCACTGGCCAGTTCGTCATCGAAAAGCCAGGTCGGCGAATATCCGATCCCCATACCCGCGAGGACCGCCGCCCGCATGACCTCACTGCTGTTGGTTTGCAGATTGCCTTCGACTCGCACGATGCGCGTGGTTCCCACCGGATCCACAGCGCCGGGCCCTGCCGTAAAACGCCACGCGTTGCGCATCGCCAGTTCGGTGTAGACGAGACAGTTGTGTTCGACCAGGTCGTCGGGAACGCGCGGCGCCTTCGTTCCTTTGGGCAGTGAGCGCACGTAGCTGCGATGCGCCATCAGCATCCGGGAGGCCGTTCCTACGCGACGGGCGATCAGGCTGCTGTCCGCCAGATCGCCAAGCCGCACCGCGACGTCGATCCCCTGTTCCACGAGATCGATTAAACCATCGCTCAGGCGTAGGTCGATCTTCACGCCGCGATGCTCTGCCAGAAACGACTGAACCAGTGGCATGAGCTTGAGGCGCCCGAAGCCGACCGAAGCCGCGATCCGCAGCCAGCCCGTCAGTTGCTGCTCGCCGCGTCGCAGCGTACCTTCGGCCTCCGCGATCTCCGCGACCAGGCGGCGCGCCTGTTCGAAATAGTGTTCACCTTCTTCCGTCAGTGCAAGCGAACGCGTGGTTCGCGTCAGCAGCCGCGCGCCCAGCTCGCGCTCGAGTGCCGAGACCTGTTTGCTCACTGCGCTCTGCGTCGTGTTGGACTCGTGTGCGACCGCCGAGAAACTGCCCGCCTCCACCACGCGCACGAAAGTCTTCATTGCCTGCAGCTTGTCCATTTTGCTGAATATATTCCTGTATGGAATCAGTCATATGAGCATACACCCTCTATATCGCTCATCTGGAATCAGTCAAAGTTCAGTCATCGCAAACGCGACTTCACCCAACCCGAAGGAGCACTGACATGAACCAACCCGTCGTCCTTATCACTGGCGCGCTGACCGGCATCGGCCGCGCTACCGCTCTTGCTTTTGCTCGAGAAGGAAACCGCGTGGTCGTCAGCGGCCGTCGCGAAGAGGCAGGCCAGGCGCTCGCCGCCGAACTGCGCGCCCTCGGCGCGGAAGCCGAATTCCTGCGCGCCGATGTGCGCTTCGAAGCCGAAGTGCGCAGCGTCGTCGAGCGGACCGTTGAGCGTTTCGGACGCATCGACGTGGCGGTCAACAACGCCGGTACTGAAGGCCAACTGGCGCCGATCGTCGAGCAGACGGCGACCAACTACGAAGACACGTTCGCGGTCAATGTGCTCGGCACGCTGCTGTCGCTCAAGCACGAGATGCGGGCGATGCTGGCGCAGGGCGCCGGGTCGATCATCAACCTCTCGTCGGTCGCGGGCCAGGTCGGCATCGCGGGCGCGTCTGTCTACGCGGCCAGCAAGCATGCGGTCGAAGGCCTCACGAAGAGCGCGGCGCTCGAAGGCGCTGCCGCAGGCGTGCGCGTCAACGCCGTGGCGCCTGGTCCTGTAGCCACCGAAATGCTCGACCGCTTTGCCGGCGGCAGCGAAGAGGGCAAGGCAGGTTTCCTCTCGACGATACCGGCGCGACGCGCCGCGACCCCGGACGAGATCGCCCAGACCATCGTCTTCCTTGCGAGCGATAAGGCGCGCTACCTCACCGGACAGAACATCGCAGTCGACGGCGCCTACACGGCGCAATAACACGCGGATTTTTTCACCCGACTTATCCACCGCTTCATCTTTTTTAATCAGGAGCATCACCATGACCACGATCAATGTCCCGACGCGCGACGAAGTTTCCCAGGCTAACCAGGCCATCTTCGACAAGCTCAAGAGCAGTCTCGGCACTGTGCCCAACCTGTACGCGACGCTGGCCCATTCGGAGCATGCGCTCGGCAGCTACCTCGCATTCCAGAACGCGAAGAGCAGCATCAACGGCAAGGCGCGCGAAATCGTGAACCTCGTCGTGAGCCAGGTCAACGGCTGCGAATACTGTCTGGCTGCACACACCGTGATCGGCAAGATGAATGGCTTCACCGACGAACAGATTCTCGAAATTCGCGGTGGCAAGGCAAGCTTCGACGCGAAGTTCGACGCGCTTGCACGGTTGGTGAAGAACATCGCGGTCAACCGCGGGCACGCCGATCAGGCGCTCGTCGATGCGTTCTTTGCCGCGGGCTGGACCAAGGCCAATCTGGTCGACGCGATCGTCGCGATCGGCGACAAGACCGTCACCAACTATCTGCACGCAACGACGCGCGTTCCGGTGGACTTCCCCGCTGCGCCGCAACTACCTGCCTGATGGCTGCAGCCGGACAAGGCGCGGAGCTCGCACGATGCCCGCCTTGCCCGGCCCTCGATGGCGAGGCCTTTCACGCGGCCTCGCCATCATGGCTCGCTCCTGCAATCAGGGTGCAGGAGCGAGCTTGCGATCGATAAAGCGTATGCCCCACTCGACGCCATCGCGCACGGCTTCGGCCTCGGTCAGCCATTCCGGCTGAACCGTTTCCGGCCGAAACTCCGCTATCGTGTCCGAGGCCTTGCGCACGCTTACCTTCGCCTGCCACGCGCCGAACGCGTTCTGCTCTGGTTGCACCGCAATCTCGTAGCCACGATGTTCAAGAATGTGCTTCGGCATAGGCCGCCTCGATCCTCGTATAGAACGCAGGCTTCAGGCGTGCCGAGCTTCGTACCCGTGGGAGAGCCGTTCGCGCTATCGCTGCAAGAAACCATGGCCGACAAGGCTCCGGCCTGGGACGAACTGGTCGCAACGCATTCGCTTCGTCCGTATGCGTACCGGGATATCGTAGCGTGGAAATTCGGCGACGCCATCTTCAAGACTGGCTACGACAACATCACAAGGACGATCAAGGCACGTCGTCACGGTTTCGTTGACTGCATTGACACCGAAGAGATGTATGTCGAACTGCTTCGGGAGCTGCGCGAATCGCGCGTCATTCCTTGAGAAGGGGCCGCCTGACTTGCCATACTGCAATAAGCGCCGTGGCGCAAAGGAAAGACTCTCGGTGAGCACCGTTGGAAACGGTCCCGAAGCCGCGCGATGTTCTTTGGGGCATGCAGGCTGACCGTTGGCTCGGCTACCGCCTGGCTCGATATGGCAACCTTGGTCATTGAGTTCGCTCGCTTGTCATGCAGCCAGGCATGCCGGTTGATGGCTGAGCACATCGAGCGAGGCGTATTGGGTCGCCGGCCGCTGAGGACAGGGTCGTTCCGCTATTTGATCGTATCGGCGGCGACCTTACACACAGAAGCGTCCTGATCGCCTGTCCCGCCACTACAGCCAATAGCGCCGACAAGCTTTCCTCCTGCTACGAGCGGGAACCCTCCGGGCGATGCCACTAGCCCCGCATCCAGGGTGCTCACGTATGCATGTCCGGTCTCAAACTGGTTGTAGAAGGCCCGGGTTTCACGACGGAATCTTGCTGACGTGCGGGCTTTGTTCTGCGATATCGCGATCGACGCGTACTGCGCACCGTCCATGCGTTCGAACGCGAGCAGTTCGCCATGCGTGTCGACGACAGCAATGTTCATTTTCCAGTCGTGTTTCCTCGCTTCGGCTTCTGCAATCGCGAGTAAGCTTTTCGCGGTGTCCAGACCGATCGCATTGCCATAGGGAATGTCGAATGGGATCTTGTCGGGCGTCCCGCCCGCAGAGGGTTGTGAGGCTGGGGTTTGCGCCGTCGCAGCGGTTGCGACGACGAGGCAGGCTGCGCACGCGATCCGGATGAGGTTTTGCATCGCACCATTTCCCATTGGCTGGCCGAATGGTTGCCAACGTAACGCGAGCGGGACCGGGACGCAAGGGGCATTTGCTCATCACGGGCGCAAGCGGATTTGCCCTCCAGCTCCAACCAGGCAACGGACCTTCGCGCACCGGCCAAGCCTGTTGCATCGCCGGCCATCCCCGCCGCTCGTCAAATCAAGATTGCGATACGCCGCTCACCAAGATGCAAGTCGCGGCGAAACATGACATTGCATGAGACTGCACCCGGAACGCCTAGCGCCACTGCCCGGATAGTTCGTCGGCAAGCGAGAGCTTCTCGCCGATAAGCTTCGCCACGCCTGTCTGCGAGTCATGCGAACCGTCGATTTGCGACAGCAGGAATTTTTGCGCCACATAATTGATGGACCGTATCGATTGACCGTCAATTCCCTTTATCCGCGTGACACATCGCCTCGTCTCGTCGACCAGGTCTCGTGCGCCGCTAAAATCTGGCGTCACGTTGGCCTGCGCACGAAACTGTGCACGGAGTTCGGAGGTGTACACAGGAGACTGTCCGAGCCGATCCATGTCGATTACCAGATCCGCACCGTCCTCTATCCGCGACGCGCAGAGAATCCACAACGCGACAAACGCCCGGTATGCATTGCTACCTTCGGCCGTATGCGCATACTGTTCGCAAGCCGCCGCATACTCTTCGACCGAAGCACCAGCAAACGACGGCAAGCTCACTTCGCACGTCTCGATGACCTGCTTTACAATTGGTTCGGCCTGGTTGAGACCCAAGACGCGAAATGGTGCAGCAACAAAGAACGGGTTGTTCCATTCCTGCTTTAACAGCCACCCAGATGCGAACTGCGATGCGGGGTTTCGCAAGACAACCGCGTGCATCGCGTGCGGAAACGCGCTCTTGAACCACGGCAAACGACCCTGCGAGCGACAAAACTTGAGGACAGGCATTTTGCCTTGATCGATCGACCGATCGCAGAGATTTTGCAAATAGGCCACCAGTGCCGGAAATTCGTCGTCCGGCACGCCTCCAAAGCGATCGATACCGAAGCGCTTCCGGTACCCGACCACACCGCGCCCGCGTTCCTGCATGAACGACCGGTATTCTTCGTAGTAAGGCGTACCGAGTGGCGGGTGACCGGAGGACGACGTAGGCCGTACGGCGGGAATATCGGCGAGGCTTAGGTCGCCGAGCAGGTTGCTCAGCGGTTCATAAAAAGCCCTCACCGACTCCAGAGCCCGGAAGCGCGACCATACCCAGGTTCCCGCGCTCCTCCAGCCGGTGTGTAAAAAAATCCCATGCGGCCGCTCCCTTTCCTGCGGGACGGCGCTCCGCTCGCTGGCGGGATCCTCTGACATGCCCGCAGGGTCGGTTGCATGGCATGATGTATTTTCACGTATCGGCATCATCGGTCTTCTCTTCAAATTTTGCCGCTGCCATGTCATTAGTACCGTTAGTTGTAAGCTAACGATGAGCAACGGGTCCCGCTGAGGACGCGAAGCCTCTCAGAGAAAGCAAGCGTAGATTGCCCGGATCCGGATTGCGTTTCAAGCTGGATTACAAGCCTTACCTTAAATGACGAACTAATGCACAGTGGTTGTTTCGGGTCGGGTAGTGCCCATCGCTCAGGACCAGACTGGATCTCCCTTCAATCGAAAGGAGATTGTCATGAGCACATTAACCGAGACAGGCCTGTCGCGGGTCCCGTGGAACAAAGGAAGATTGATCGGCCAGAAGCCACCGCTAAAGCTGAAGGAGATCTGGGCGATCCGCGTGCGCCTGCAGCTTTCATCCCAGGTTCGGGATCTGGCCATGTTCGATCTCGCCATCGACAGCAAGCTTCGCGCATGTGATCTGACGAAGCCGCGGATGCGCGACGTTTGTCACGGGGAACATGTAGCCAGCCGAGTCCGTTGACGATTTGAGTGACCGTTGTGGAGGAGGATTGCAGTCCGATTCGGGTCGGACTGAGCCTCCTGCGTTCGGCAGAGTCCAGCCACGTACCGGGACGAATTCGTCGTCGGCCATATTGTCAAAGTAACGTTGCTGGAGTTCACACCATCATGAAGCCCTTTTGCTTCGCAGCGGCCGTCGTCGTACTCACCGCCGGCTGCACCTCGACATGGTCGCCCGCGCATAATCAGACCACCCGGCCAGGTCCGGCCGACACGGATACCTACATTCTGCACACTACCGACGGTGCGACGCCCGGTGACTCCACGTCTAAGCCACCGAGGCTCAGCGTCGGCGTCAGCTATCCCGATACGCAATTGATTCTGCCGTGGTTCCTCAATGACATCATCAACTTTGTTAACTATCGCTAGTCTGACCGCGACTTGCTGCGGTGTGACTGGAAGCGGCTCCTGACGATCTTGTCTGGGGCTGGCAACGCGGATCGGAGAATGTGCCAGTGCGGCCAGGAAGCGACGTCCATCCGTGACGTCGGTTGGTCACTCAGCCGTCGGGTCGTCCTCAGCAACCGGCCATTCGATGCGTGGGATATGGCGGCATGCGCACCGCGAATGCCGAGTGCATTGATCCCGCACGCGGTGTAGTGGTCGGTGTGAAAGAGTTGACTACTCAACAATTGTACAGGTACGCGACCGCGCCGTACCCCGCCAGCCACGCGGAGGTCACGCATGACAGAACAATTGAAGTGACATGGCCGGAATAAAACTTGACGTGGTAACGGATCGGGTCGATAGCGTGGTACGCCGACCCGCAGGTTCACGCAGCGTTCGCTGGGCGCTTGCCGCCCATAGGGATACGGAAGCGCTGTTGCCAGAACCAGAAATAGCAATCCCTCCGGCCCAATATCACACTTGCATCACCTAGAATTCCCGAGATCAGTCTAAAACTCCAGGAGCGTGCGCCATGGAAATGTGCAAAGAGGACATCGAAGCCATGATTGCCGACCGGGCGGGGGACAAGTTAACAGAGATCGAGGTACTTCGGGTTGGGGGGGAAATCCCTGCAAACGAGCAGAAAGGACCGACGTGCGGGATTTATGCGCTGGATGCCGCCCTAAAGATCCGGGGGGTAGATGTCGCACCTCGCAGATTGCATTTCAGCGTGGACGACAAGATCGAAGGAAAAAAACATTCTATACGGCGGGTCGCCAAGGATAAGGGCCTCAGCAAGATCGGTGAAATTGGCGGAGCGAGAGACATCATGGACCTGGCGGCCGCATTGGGCGTCGTAACGACGATCGAGAAGTTTGACTCCGTGGAAAAATTATGGGAGGTCGTAAAAACCGCCGTGAAATCGGGCCACGGAATTGTCATGCCCTACTCGTGTGAGGGCAACGATGGTGCACCCGCCTGGTCGACGAACGCCGATGGTTTCGCACACTGGTGTTTGTTGTTCGGCTATTTCGAAAGCGAACGCTTTAAACGCGTATTTATGACCACCTATGGCAGTTATCATAGGATCTCCCCTTCCCGCCTCTTCAACGCCAACCAGAGCGTTCAGGATTGGCCGCGCCAGACCTGGGTCAAAATCGCCATCTGGTTCAAAGACACCGAACCCGATTGCAAATGGCAGTTTTGAAAAAATGACTGGCGGCCCGAGAAGGGGTTGAAGGAAAGCATTGAGGAAACCGCCCGAAGCACAGGGGAAGGTATGTCGCTCGGCCTTGGCGACAAGAACGGCGTGCTTCACGTCGTGCGCGATCCCGGCAAGCCGGGCTTTAATCTCGAATTCGGGCCGATGCTGCATAAACTGATACTTAAAAATGCAATACTCCGACAAGTCAGATACACGAGAACCATGCGAGGTGAATGTGTCGTTGTTTGAACATGCTTAACCTAATATCACGATTCG
This sequence comes from Paraburkholderia sp. GAS448, assembly GCF_050435685.1. Taxonomy (NCBI): domain Bacteria; kingdom Pseudomonadati; phylum Pseudomonadota; class Betaproteobacteria; order Burkholderiales; family Burkholderiaceae; genus Paraburkholderia; species Paraburkholderia sp. GAS448. The sequence goes on along the minus strand of NZ_JBNDKT010000025.1, from coordinate 10,548 downwards.
CTTTTAGGCACCGGTCGCTGCTGCAATTTTCGGAGCGCTTTCGCCACATTGATTTCGCCTGGACCATTCGTCTCGGCTAGCGGCTTAGAAGGCTCGGGCGTGCCGAGCGCAAAGTTGCTTTCCCGATGGTCAAAAGGGTGGATCGTCGGAGGCGGAGAATGATTGTGCTTGCCTTCGTTGCATCCGATGGGGTCGTGCACCTGACACATTCGTCAGCCGCTTCGTCCAGTTTTCTGGACGTTCGCAGGCCGACGATGGACGGCGTGCGCGCCTGAACACTTTGACCCTGAGGGGCCGATCGGAACCAGCTTGTCGGCCTGCAATCGGTCGATCCAGCATCTCGCGGCTATAACCCATCGGGCTGGCGAACGTGCGGCGCAGGTACACGCTGAACTCGCGATCGCCGTTGTTCGTCGGACCCTTCGCAATTCGGATAGGGGCCGTCGTCATAGTCTTGATGTTTGTTCGACGCCTGCCCATGTATGCAAGTTCCGTAACCCATCATGCGGCGTGCCGGCAGGCGTTGAATAGACCGGAAGGGAGGAAACCGCGGGTGTAACAATCAGATGACCACTGTACCGCAGCAAGAGGTCGCCCCTTTCGAATGGCTGGCCGCAAAGCCTGGTGTTGGAAGCTGATGATTGATCGATCGATCCACACAGAAAGACCGGTTAGCGAATCGCAACGATTTCTTGCAAGGTTTGCGCCGGCAGCCGCGGTGCGCACGGGCAGTTCGAGCTGAGTGGGCAACCGACGCTTACGTCTACTCAGTTCAAAACGTTGCAGATCAACATGCTGGCCAGTTCAATGTTCGTGCCGCGCCTTGCCTTGGATGTTCCGTCCACTTTGAAACGCGCCACTCGGGCCACGGTGCGATCAAGGACCGCAACGGGTCGAACAGAGACTTTCGGGGAGCGATGCCGAGGCACGGATGCGGACCTCGCGTGAGCATTCGCGGCGCGCTTCGCTGATCTACACTGCTAATAGCGGGGCGGGAACAATGCTTGCGTGGCGCAAGTCAGATCAACAGAAGGGTCCCAGACGTCTGATCCTTCTCGCCGGGTTTGTGCTGTTCGGCCATGTCACGCTCCTAGGTATCAGGCGGCAGCACGACGGCATCGTCACTCGAAGGACGAAATGACTTGACGACGAGACGCCGGGCGCGGCGGCATGCCACCGGGCGGGCTGCCGCCGTCGTAGGGAAGGACACTTACTATGAGAAGGGCGCCTGGAACACGGTCAATACTTCCCGCTCTGGTGCTTTTGCTCGCCGGCTGTGCCGTCGGCGGCAGGCCGTATGCCGGGCCGCACCTCAGTCCAACAGAGTGCCGCGACCTGGCGGCGCTCAGGACCAACGCGCCCCCTACGATGGCGCAACACCATAGCGAACTGGCTGCCCTGAGGAAAGCGGGCTACGACCCGTCACCGTGGTATGACCCATATTACCCGGAAGACCTACAAGCGGCACAGCGTCTGGTCGACTACTGGTTCCAAACGGAGTGCCAGCAGCCTCAACCCAGCTGAGAAGCCAAGGTGAATGCGAACCACTCCAGGCTCAGCGCGTACTAACTGCACGTCGCATCGCGGCCGTGTTCCCTTGGCGCGTGCGGTGGAAATCATCCAATGGTCCGTGCTCAACGAGTCCATCCGATGCGGCAAAGTTTTGATTGTCCACTGGCCCGCCCTGTCAATGTCGCCGAGTTGAGACGGTCTCATCAAGTCCAGTCTCGCGAAAGTTCGCTTCGCCTTTCGCATCCCTGCTGCGATCAGCGATCGTTCGAGGTCCGCATCGGACCGGGTTCGGCCACAACCGGCCGGTCAGTTCGGACGCGCGAATCGTTTTCAATCGGGCATCAATTCCATCAATTTCACCAATTCGAAGAACTCGATTGTTGACAGCCATTAGCAAGGCGGATATGGGTTGGCTGCGAACGTAGCACTGGTTGGTCCCGGAATGACCTCAGGATCGCTGCACTCCATTCGGCCCTTGCGACCCGACTCCTTCACGTCACGGTTCCAATTCCAGACTGCGGCAATGGTATTCTCGGCGTGACGCGCATATGAGCTTCCCGATCCGAAGGAAGATAACCAATGATCTCGATTACCAATTCGTTTGTGGCATGGACCGTGGTATTAGCCTCGGGGCTGCTGGAGATCGTCTTCTCCGTGGCCATGAAGTTGTCCGATAGTTACACAAGGTTGGTACCGGGTGCGCTGTCTATCATTGCAGCAATAATGAGCATTTGGTTGATGAGCTTCACGCTCAAAATTCTTCCGCTCGGGACCGCATATGCTGTCTGGGCCGGGATCGGTGCCGCTGGCACAGCCTTAGTCGGATTGATCTGGTTTCACGAGTCGGCCTCGCTCGGTCGCCTGTTATGTGTCGGCCTGGTTATCGCAGGTATCGTTGGATTGCAGTTTCAGGAAGGCTCTTGATGTCGTTCCGCGCCGGACGAATGGCGGCTTCCGGCGATCTCAACTGTCCGTAGCGGGTCGGGTGCTGTCGGTCATGACAGGCAGCAGGCGGCCAAGAGCGCCTGGTCGAGAACATTGTATGCGCCGCGTGCCGCCGTGAACGGCGATTCCCCCACCTCGGCGCAGACGACGATGCCGTCGCGTTGCTAAGAGCCGGCAGCGCCGGCGAGGTCGGCGCGCTACTCGAATACGACGAGACTTTGCGGCGAAGGCGGCAGCGGCGCAACGCTCACTTTGGAAAAGCCCGCTTCACGGCCCATTTGCTCGAACTCGCGCGCGGTGTATGCGTCGCCTCGTGGTGTGGACGCGAGCATCACGAAGGAGAACGCGGCGGCGAACGGCGGCGACACACGATCCTCGTTAGGAACGAAATCCACCGCGAGTGCTCGCCCTCCGGGGCTGAGGCTCCCGCGTACCTTCGAGAGCATTTCCACGCAGGTTGGCGGATCGAAGTGGTGGAGGAAATTCGTGATCAGCACCAGATCGAAATCCGTTCCCCATTCGACTTCAAACGCGCTGCCCGCGATCGTGTGGTAACGCGCGCTCACGCCGGCCGCCACAGCGTTCTCCTTCGCGACCTCTAGAACCGCTTGCCAGTCGGTCGCCACGACGTCCGCACCGGGGGCCGCCTTGGCGATAGCGATTCCGAATACCCCGTGCCCGGCCGCAATGTCGAGCACGCGCTTCGGCGCCGTCGGCCATGTGCTCACTTGTTGTGCTATGTCCTGTGCGGTTTGCGTCACGAAGGGCACCATCGCGCGCGCGAATTTCACCCAGACGGGATTGTCGGGGGCCATGTTGCCCAGCCCCACGGATCCTCCATTGCGAACGAACGCAACCGGGTCCTCCAGCCACAGTGTCGTCATTTCGGGCGCCGCGATAAAATCCACAATGCTTCCCATCCAGGCCGGCGAGGAACTCGTAAGGAACGCGGAAGTCGAGGGTGTCAATCGATAGCGCCCCACCTCTTTCTGCAGGAACCCCTGCACTGTCAGGTAGTCGCACAGCATGCGCACACCGCGCTCGGAGGCCTGCACACGCTTGGATATGAGCTCCAGCTCGCCGTTCTCACTCGCGATCGCGGTGAACAGATCGAGCGCAAGCGCGGCTTTCATCGCAGCCGTCTTCTGATATCCGCTTACGGCATCTACGAAGGCGTCTGGAGAGATGTCATCCATAGTCAAAGTCCTTTCGCGAGATATCCTGCAAACAGAATTCAAACCGAGTCTTTCCTGGTGAAAGATCGGGGATCAACGCGCGGCTCTTCCGCACGAGCAGGTAGGATAGTACTCCCGGTTGCTTATGATGAGCCGCTAGCCGACGAACGGCTTCACGGGACGGGCCTTCGGTCGTGAGAGGCAGCTAGCGGCCAAGAAGGGCCCTTCGGGTTGGGCCGGTGAACGTCTGCTGATAAGCTGCAAGCTGTCTTCTCGGGACTTGCGCCAGATAATTTGTGGACTTGTTTGCGGGTGCAGACCTTTCTGTGGCCAAGCCCTCACGGTGGTGGGACCAGTCCAGCTACCTGATACCCCTGAACTGAGTTCTCACTGGTGCTGCATTAGACGCTCGGCGCGCACCTCAAGCATGCCGCCGGCATCCGCGCCGACTCCCCGCGGTTAGTCAGTCAGCAACCAATCGCCGGTGCTGGCGTGCCCGATCAATGCCCGGAGTCGAAGGTCATTCATCCGCTTGTCGCAGATAGAACGCGTCGAGAAACTCGTTCATCAGTGCCGCTATGTCATCCACTTTTTCATCAAGTGCAAAGTGGCCTGCGTCGAGCAGATGGACTTGCGCATTTGGCAAATCACGCTGGTAGGCAGCAGCTCCGGCCGCAATGAAGGATCTGTCGTAGCGTCCCCACAGGATGAGCGCGGGAGGCTGTTGCGTTCTCATCCATTCTTGCCAAGCTCCATAGGCCGCCACGTTCGTACGGTAGTCATAAAGCAGCGCGGCCTGGATTTCAGACTGGCCCGGACGATTGAGAAACGCGTACTCGTCCGTCCAGGTGTCCGGGCTGTAGCGTTCGGGGTTCGGGCTCTCACCGTCGTGACGATATTTTGTACTTTCGAACGATGTGAACGCGGTGAACACTTCTGGACGCGCGGCAGGATCAGCCCAGTACTCCTTGATGGCCGTCCACTTTTGCCCGAGACTTTCCTCGTGGCTATTGGCGTTCTGGATCACTAGCGCTTCAAGACGCTCGGGATGTGCCAGCATGATTCGGAATCCGATCGGACCACCGTAGTCCTGCAGATAAAAGCTGTAACGGTCGATGCGAAGCTGTTCGAGTAGGCCATCGATCGTCTCGGCGAGGTGATCGAACGTGTAGGCGAACTGCGAAGGCGGCGGTGCGTCGCTGTGGCCGAAGCCAGGATAGTCCGGTGCGATAAGGTGGTAGTGTGTCGCGAGCAGCGGAATGAGACTATCAAACATCCGCGACGACGACGGAAACCCGTGAAGAAGCACGATGGTTGGTGCGTCTTTGGGCCCCGCCTCTCGATAGAAGACGCCAACACCTTTAACTTCCGCTCGGTGATAAGTGAGGGTCGATGAGGACGATCCGCTCGGATCAGTCCTGCGTGGGCGGGAATCGGTAGGCGGACTCTTTGTATTCATGGTGACTCCGTTATTAGGCAACGTTGGAGCGGCAAGTTAAGTCTGCGCCCTTCATTCCTTCGAAGCAGACGACATTGCTCGTCAGTGCGCGACATCAGATGGCGATGTCAAGGCTACGGCGCAATTGAATCAGATCAGCCCGCAATTGTTCAAATGACTGACGGTTGATGCCGGTGGCCGTTTGAGGGGGCGAAGTGATGTCATACTTGCAACAATTGGCTGACTGCGTCGCACCGCTACGCAAGGCGAGCATGGGCGTGCTTTTGGTGCTCCTTGTCATTGCTGTGTTCGGCGTCCCGTTCTTCGCGGAACCGGGCCTGATAGGCCGTATTGCGCAAGACATGATGCTCTCGCTGGTCCTCCTGGTCGGCGTGGTATCGGCAACAGAGCGACCTAGAGCCTTCCTGCTGATCGCCCCGGTCGCTCTCCTTGCCATTGTCGTGCGTTGGGCCAGTTGGTTAGTTCAGGCCAATCTCACACTGGAAATACGTGACGCCACCACGCTCGCTGCGGTCGCGCTGATTAGCGTAACCATTGGAATGAATGTGTTCGGCCCAGGCAAGGTGACATTTGACCGGATCCACGGAGCTATTGCTCTTTATATATTGGTAGGCGTGGCTTGGGCCCAAGCTTACCAACTCGTCAGTATCCTCGTTCCCAAGGCATTCTATAGTGCGTCCCTCCACACAAATTCACTGGATCGCTCGACCTGGATCTATTTCAGTTTTGTCACGTTGACCACAGCAGGTTAAGGCGACATTCTGCCCGTCGCGCCTCAGGCGAGATCACTCACGAATCTTGAGGCGCTAGTTGGCCAGCTCTATCCTGCTATCGTGCTCGCGCGAATTGTGTCATTGCACTTAGGGGGCGGTGAATCCGGCTCATCCAAATCCTGACGGGATAGTCCGCGCGATCCCATTTTTCAAAGGATGACATACGTATGGGCCCGCGGCGGCGTAGCATACTTTTCTGATCACCGGGCTCATGCTAAGAGCCTGTGGCCGCTGTGCATTCCATTGCCGCCCTTACCTGAATGACGGTTCGACTGGGTCGGGTATCGCCCATCGGTGGAGGTAGTTTCCTAGAACCAGTTGCTACCTTTCGACACTTCGGGTCTCGCCTGCAAACCCGTTTGGCAACGTTTTCATCGGTCAGAGTGGCACGCGAGATGCGAAGAGATCGAGTCTTTCATTACGACTCTTTGTGTTGCACGATCACATGAGCCGTGAGCGTTCGGCCCTTCCAGAATACGGCGTGCACACGCGGTTGCAGGTGACGCAGCAAATTCGCGCCCACGTTGTCGAATCCGAGCAAAACTGCGGGACTTCGGCCCGTTCCAGCCAACCGCTCTATCGTATCGAAACGTGGAAACCCATAGCCGCACAGGAATTCCATGATTTCATTATCGGTGGTATCGGTTTCGACATTGGCTATCCAGAATATGGCCATAGTGACGTCCTCCGGAGCATAGCCTTTACCTCGTCTCATTGTAGACGGTAAGCCGCGTACTATGGCGACAAGCGTCGCTTGCCGACGCATGGTCTCGCGAGACGCTTATATCAGGCCCAGCGGCGGCGTTAGTCGGCAGGCGCGATGGCAACGTTAGGCACCAGCACGCGTCCGAATGGCCGCTGTACTTTTGGAAGCAGCCGCCGTAGTTGCACCAGACCGGACCGAGCGGCAGAAACGGGTCGGCTACGGTCCTCCGCGCGATGCGCGGTTTGGGAGTTCGGGCGTTCGGCGTCATCGGGCAGAATTCGGCCAGGAGCCGCCCGCAGCGGATTGACAAACATTCCCTTTCGGGCGACCGGAGATCTTCGGAAAGGAGACATTTGCGCCGATTCCCGTGTCGCGGGCACATCTGCCATACAGACCATTCTCCGTTTTTCGATAGGGGCCAGCCGCGATGTCTGTTTCTGCGTGCCGCGAACTGGCGCAATCGACGCCACGCCATGCTTTCCCTCGGATCCCAGAGAAGCGAATCGCGCGTAGGTGGCAAGCGGTGCGCTCCGTTGCGCCGACATGCGACCAAGGTCCAATAGCAGCGTTGCCACTGGTCATATATGATCTATCTGTGGATGGCAGCCGTTGATCGTGACGTCGTCCCGGGAACGCGCCTGATCCTGCCGGACGGCGGCAAGCCGCGTTGCGGGGACTCGCGGAACCCTTTACCGGACACACTGTGCGGCGCGTTCGTCCCATGACCGGTAGCCGGCGCGAACTATTGGACCAAGATTCCTATACCCCGTGACCGAGCTCACTGATACGCTGGGTCAATCACGTCGCGGTTCCCACTCCGATCGCGCCGTGCATCGTCGCTGTCGCCGGCCAGTCATGTAGACCTGACCATGAGGGGTCCATTCATCCACTGGACGCTTCGGCACGCCGGCGCCGTCGCGCTCCTGCTTCTGGCGATCACGGCGCAAGCGCAGGAGCTGGAGCCGCGCAGCTATTCGCCCTCACCGATCGGCACGAACTTTCTTGTCGCCAGCTATGCATATCTGTATGGCGATGTGCTGACGGATCCGTCTCTGCCCATTACCGGCGTGCAGGCGAAGATCAGCATCGTGTCGCTCGCCTACTCACGCACGTTCGCGCTGGCTGGCCACACGGCGTCGCTCGCGTTCGCGATGCCCTTCAGCAGCGGCAATCTCAGCGGCGTCCTCATTGGCGCGCCAACCGAAGTGCATCGCGCCGGCATTGGCGATCTGAAGCTGCGTTTCGCGTGGAACTTCATCGGCAGTCCGGCGCTTACGCCCGAGGAATTCGCCCGGCGCGAGCAAGCGACCTCGGCCGGCATCAGCCTGACGATGTCGGCTCCGACCGGTCAGTATCTCCCTTCCCGGCTGGTCAACATAGGCACCAACCGCTGGGGATTCAAGCCGGAGATCGGCATCTCGCAGCCCTATGGAAACTGGTTCTTCGACGCGTCGGCCGGTGCGTGGTTCTTCACCCGCAACAACGATTTCTTCAACGGCAACACGCGAGGCCAGGATCCACTCATGCTGCTGCAGCTGCACGCTGGGTACAGCTTCCGTCCGGGGTTATGGATCGCAGCCGACATCGGCTACGCCACGGGAGGCCGCTCGAGCATGAACGGGGTGCCCAATGAAGATAGGCAGGCCAACACGCGCTACGGCCTGACGTTCTCTGCGCCCTTCGCACGCGGTTGGTCCGCGAAACTGGCGCTTTCCAGCGGGTTCGTCACGCGCGCAGGCGGCGACTACAAGTCTGTCACGTTTGCGCTTCAATATCGCTGGTTCGATCGTTGAGGCGCGTGTCACCTGTCACCTGTCACCTGTCGGCTGCCTCTTGCCTCTTGTCGCCTGTCGCGCGATTCATGAGCGCTTGCGCCGCCTTCTGTGTTTCCTGTAACGGGGTAGGCGTAAGGATTCGTGCGCAAATGCGTATCATCGCCCGCCAAGCCTTTCCAGACGTGGAACTGTCGAACTGTCGGCACGCTTCGCCTCGGCATTTGGGGATCAATGGAACGGCAACTGCACTCATCTTCACTAACGCTGCAGTACACGACGTGATTAGCGAATTGGCTTGCGCAGCCATCGACATAGGCTCAATGGCTGCAACGCAGTTGACAGCTGACATCGAGCTCACCCCAGTTCGAAGGGCCGAATTGGGTCGGCTACGGTCCGAAGCGCGATGGGCGGCCTGCGAGTTCACGCGTGTGAGACATCGGGCAGGGTTCGGCCATAGAGCGCATTCACCTGAGAGCCCACCCGCACGCGCGAACGGCTGGTCTACTCCAGTAGCCGACGTTGCCAGATCAGGCTCGTTGCGTCGTCGACCGACATGGGGCGGTCACGTCGGGCGCACTCCTCTTCAACGGCTGCCGTCGATCTGCGCCGAAATCTATCGTCTCGTTCAGCGATACAATTGGGCGGGCCTCGATGTAGCCCACTCCAAGCGCTGCGAACGGTGGAACGGTCGTTGCGGCTAGATCCGTTGTTCGGAAGTATTGTGCTGGCACGGAATGCTGGTCCCGTGGAAGACAAAGAAACGACCTAACTGACAGGGGTGGGTCATGCGTGTTCGGTACGCGGTGCGGCAGCTTGCAATCGCGCGGCCAAAAGGCGAGGTCGCTTGACAATGCCTGCGCTGCGGATGCATCGGTCCTGCCGCGCATCATGCGCGTGCGCCGCTCTCGCGTTCGCCCTGTTGCCTTGCCCGTCGAATGCGCAGACCGAGCCGAGCCAATTGACGAGCAATACGGTGATCGGCGGCAACGTGAAGCAGCATGCCAACGCCGTGCTCGCGATCATGACCTACACGACAGTCCCCGACGTTACGACCAGTAACCTGTCGGTCAATAGCGGCGCCACCGGCAATCCCGGTTTCGGTCAGACCCAGTTTGGCGGCGGCTTCACCCTCAGTAAATCCTTCCCGTTGTACCTGGAGGGCACGCTCGCCTACAGCCGTTACGATCCTATCTTTATCGCTACGGATGGCGCCGAGCAGCGTGCGGTGCCGACAAAATGGAACACTTTCAGTGGCACGGCCGGCGTCGGCTGGGATTTCCGGATCACGGATGAACTGGTGTTCCGTCCGATCCTGAACGGTACGATTGGACGCGTCTCAAGCGATCTGAAGGTGGGGCAGACGCTCTTCAATCACGTCACTGACAGCAACCTACAGTTCCTCGAGAATGGCTCGCTGGACGCGTACGGCTACGGCGGCTCGCTGATGCTCGACTACGAGCACTACCGCGAAAACTACGAAATCGATGCCGAATTGCGTGCGACTGACATTTACCTGCGCAGCTTCGGTGGTTCGTCGGAAGCCGTTCAGGGTTCGGCCATGGCGCAGCAAGTGAGCCTGTGGACACGCTGGCGAGCGCCGACCGGCTGGCACGCGCTGGACCGGCCGGTCCGCTATGTTCTGGAAGCCGCGTATTCCCACTATTTTGGCGACAGCGCCGGCGTGCTGGGGTTCAACGACCTCACGTCGTTGGGAGTCGGGCTTGAACTCGATAGCAGCAAGTATCCCATCATCATCACGCGCACGCGCGCGATGGCGCGATACGTGTTCGGACACAACGTGCACGGCGTGTCGTTCGGGTTTGCAATGAGTTTCTAGCTTTTCCGGACCCCCCGGTCCGCAGATTCTGGTGTGCACGTAGCCACCCGCTAGCGCGTGGCCGTTTCTCCGCAAAGCAGGCCATGTCGCCAAGCCCTATTGGGTACCTTCCCGAACGCCGAACACGTGTCGGCCACGACTGAGCAAGTGACTGTTCCACCTTGGGTGCAGACCTCGACAGGACGCCCGTGACCGTCTCCTTGGGTCGCGTGCTGCCGATCTCGACCGTGCGAGATTCGGGCAGTCTATGCGGTTTGCATGAGGCAGTGATCGGCCCAGAGTGTGTCAAAACGCATTTTTGGAGCGCTAAAATTCTTCATCCGATAGCGGAGGATGAGCAAGATGAAGCGGTTCGTTCAAGGCGAT
>NZ_JBNDKT010000024.1:0-133548 GCF_050435685.1 Paraburkholderia sp. GAS448 | reverse complement strand
GCTACGTCGTCAACAGGTTTTTTAACCGCCCCAGCCTGCCAACCACCTCGCAAAGCCTTGCCAACCCTGGCTTCCCGCTTCCCCGCGCCTTCTTCCGAAAGCGCGAAAGACCGGAATTCTAGCCAGCCTCCCGCACCCATGCAAGCGTTATTTGGCTGTGCCTGTTTAGCGGTGCTTAAACACGGGTTTGCGCTTCTCGACGAATGCAGCCATCCCCTCTTTCTGGTCCTCCGTCGCAAAGAGCGAATGGAACAGGCGCCGCTCGAAATGCACGCCTTCGGCAAGCGTCGTTTCATAAGCACGATTCACCGACTCCTTGACCATCATCACGGCCGGCAACGGAAATTCCGCGATCGTCGCTGCGGCAGCCACTGCTTCGTCGAGTAGCGATGCGGCGGAAACCACACGAGATACCAGCCCGGCTCGCTCGGCTTCCGCTGCATCCATAAAGCGTCCCGTCAGGCACATGTCCATCGCTTTCGCCTTGGATACCGCACGCGGCAGCCGCTGCGTCCCCCCCGCACCCGGCATGATGCCGAGTTTGATTTCTGGCTGGCCAAACTTTGCGGTGTCGGCGGCCAGAATAATGTCGCACATCATCGCAAGCTCGCAGCCGCCACCCAACGCAAAGCCAGCGACTGCCGCAATGATGGGTTTGCGGATCGAACGCACGGACTCCCAATTGCGCGTGATGTAGTCACCTTTGTAGACATCCATATAGGTGTACGTGGCCATCATGCCGATGTCGGCTCCGGCGGCGAAGGCCTTTTCGCTCCCTGTGACGACAATCGCGCCAATTCCTTCGTCAGCGTCAAATGCTTTGAGTGCCGCTCCCAGTTCGTCCATCAACGCATCGTTTAACGCGTTCAGCGCCTTCGGGCGGTTCAATGTCACCAATCCAACCCGCCCTCGAGTCTCAACCAGAATGTTTTCGTAACTCATGCGTCCTCCCTGTTTTGAATGAAGCGCGAAAACGCTTCGCGCGCCCGTCCTAATAATGCTACCATTCACCAACCAACCGGTCGGTCAATTATTCGACGTAGTTCCCCCAACCTTCAGCATCAACTTCGCCATGACACATCCGCTATTCACGAAGCACGAAGACACGCTCCAGAAGGCGCTTGCAGCCATCGAGACGCGCGGCTACTGGACCCCGTACGCCGAAATGCCCAGTCCAAAAGTGTACGGGGAAACCGCAAACGCGGATGGCGAAGCGGCGTTCAAGAGCCATCTGAACAAAACGTTCGAACTCGATCAACCGGCGACGGGGCAAACCGTTGGCGCCGAGGTATCGCCATTCGGCTTCCCGCTTGGCATCCGTTACCCGAAAGCGGACCCCAATGCACTAATTGCGGCGGCAGCGAACGCCCAACCCGGGTGGCGCGCCGCCGGACCACAGGCATGGATCGGCGTCAGCCTCGAAATTCTCGAACGCGTCAATCGCGCCAGTTTCGAGATCGGCTACAGCGTCATGCATACGACCGGACAGGCGTTCATGATGGCGTTCCAGGCGGGCGGTCCGCACGCACAGGATCGTGCGCTGGAGGCGGTTACATACGCATGGGACCAGATGCGCCGCATTCCCGCGGATTCGCACTGGGAAAAGCCACAAGGCAAGAACCCGCCTCTAGCCATGCACAAACGCTACACGGTTGTGCCGCGCGGCACCGGCCTCGTCCTCGGATGTTGTACCTTCCCGACCTGGAACGGATATCCCGGCCTCTTCGCCGATCTCGCAACCGGCAACACGGTCATCGTCAAGCCGCATCCGGGCGCGATCCTGCCACTGGCAATCACAGTACGCATCGCACGCGAGGTTCTGCGCGAAGCGGGATTCGACCCGAACGTCGTCACGCTGCTCGCGACAGATCCGAACGACGGCGCTCTTGTCCAGGATCTCGCACTACGCCCGCAAATCAAGCTGATCGATTTCACGGGCAGCACTCAGAACGGCACGTGGCTTGAGCACAATGCGCATCAGGCGCAAGTGTTCACCGAGAAGGCGGGCGTCAACCAGATCGTGATCGACTCAGTGGACGACCTCAAATCGGTGGCCCGCAACGTCGCCTTCTCGCTGGCGCTGTATTCCGGACAGATGTGCACTGCGCCACAGAACATTTACGTCCCGCGCGACGGCATCCGCACTAGTGAGGGCATCATCAGCTTCGATGCCGTTGCCGAAGCGCTCGCCACCGCCGTGCAAAAGCTGGTGGCCGACCCAGCTCGGGCCGTCGAACTGCTCGGCGCGGTCCAGAATGCCGGCATCACACAACGTATTGACGACGCGCGTAAGCTCGGACGCGTGCTGGCAGACAGCAACGCGCTCGTGCATCCGGCATTCGCGCAAGCGCGCGTGCTCACACCGCTCGTGCTCCAACTCGACGCTACGAAGGACGCCGCGCAGTTCACCCGCGAATGGTTCGGTCCGATTTCGTTCGTGATCGCAACCGATTCGACCGCGCAGTCGCTGGAGCTCGCAGGCGCCATCGCGGCCGAACACGGTGCGCTTACGCTGTCCGTCTACAGTACAGACGGCGCCGTCCTGGAAGCCGCACACGAAGCATCGATCCGTGGAGGCGTCGCGCTATCAATCAATCTGACTGGCGGCGTGTTCGTCAATCAGTCGGCGGCGTTCTCCGACTTCCACGGCACCGGGGCGAACCCCGCTGCGAATGCAGCACTCGCCGATTCAGCGTTCGTCGCGAGCCGCTTCCGTGTGGTGCAAAGCCGAATCCATGTTGAACCAAAGGCGGTCCCCGCGTAATTCGACCAAATGGCATATGCCGTTTGGCCGAATAGAACGCCGCCTCACGCCCCACTAATATGAACTGACGGCCCGGATTGCAGGCCGGCCGTTACTTTCTGGAACCGGACATGACAGACGCCTTCATTTGCGATGCGATTCGTACTCCCTTCGGCCGCTACGGCGGCGCACTGAAAGATGTGCGTGCAGACGACCTTGGCGCGGTGCCTATCAAGGCGTTGATGGAACGCAACCCCGGCGTCGACTGGCGCGCGCTTGACGACGTCATTTATGGTTGCGCCAACCAGGCGGGCGAAGACAACCGCAATGTCGCGCGCATGTCGGCATTGCTCGCGGGACTACCAACCGAAGCGCCCGGCGCGACGCTGAACCGTCTGTGCGGCTCAGGCATGGACGCGGTCGGCACTGCGGCGCGCGCGATCAAGGCTGGCGAGGCACGTCTGATGATTGCGGGTGGCGTCGAGAGCATGACGCGCGCGCCGTTCGTCATGGGCAAGGCGATCAGCGCATTCTCGCGTCAGGCCGAAATTCATGACACGACGATTGGCTGGCGCTTCGTCAATGCACTGATGAAACGCGACTACGGCGTCGACTCCATGCCTGAAACGGCGGAGAACGTGGCCATCGAATTCGGCGTGAGCCGCGCCGATCAGGACGCGTTCGCGCTGCGAAGCCAGCAGAAGGCAGCGCGCGCGCAGCGTGATGGCACGTTGGCGGAGGAAATCGTTGCCGTCGAAATTCCGCAAAAGAGAGGCGACCCGATCCGCGTGACAGTCGACGAGCATCCGCGCGAAACGTCACTCGAAGCACTCGGCAAACTCAAAGGTGTTGTGCGAAGCGATGGCACCGTGACCGCGGGTAACGCATCTGGAGTGAACGACGGCGCATGCGCTCTGTTGCTTGCAAGCAAGGAAGCCGCAGAAGCATATGGACTGCGCCGACGAGCGCGCATCGTCGGCATGGCGACGGCCGGCGTGGAGCCGCGTGTGATGGGCATCGGCCCTGCGCCCGCCACGCAAAAACTGCTGAAACAGCTCGGCATGTCGCTTGAACAGTTCGACGTGATCGAACTGAACGAAGCATTCGCGTCCCAAGGGCTGGCAGTGTTGCGTACGCTCGGCCTGCGGGATGACGACCCGCGCGTCAATCCGAATGGTGGAGCGATCGCCCTCGGCCATCCTCTCGGCGCGTCGGGGGCAAGACTCATCACGACCGCGCTTTACCAGCTGGAACGGACAAATGGCCGCTTCGCGTTGTGCACGATGTGCATCGGCGTCGGCCAGGGTATCGCCATCGCCATCGAGCGCGTTTGACAAGCCCGCGTTCTGCGCGTGCAGGACCTGTGGACACAAAGAGGAGACAACCGATGTCCTATGAAGCGATCCGCGTCGACTTCGACGTGTCAACCCGCGTTGCCACCGTGACGCTAAACCGCCCGGACAAGCTGAACAGCTTCACGCGTGCGATGCACAGGGAACTCAGCGCCGCCCTCGATGAAGTCGAAGCCTCCGGCGCCCGCTGCATTGTGCTGACGGGCGCGGGCCGCGGATTCTGTGCCGGTCAGGATCTCGCCGACCTGGATTTCACACCGGGCGCGATGACCGACCTCGGTCAGGTGATCGACGATCACTTCAACCCGCTGATCCGTCGCTTGCAGGCACTGCCGTTGCCTGTCATCGCAGCCGTCAATGGTGCGGCCGCAGGCGCAGGCGCGAATCTCGCGCTAGCGTGCGATCTGGTGCTAGCGGCGCGGTCGGCCAGTTTCATCCAGGCATTCGTGAAGATCGGGCT
Organism: Paraburkholderia sp. GAS448; assembly: GCF_050435685.1. Lineage (NCBI taxonomy): Bacteria > Pseudomonadati > Pseudomonadota > Betaproteobacteria > Burkholderiales > Burkholderiaceae > Paraburkholderia > Paraburkholderia sp. GAS448. Next base: position 128,993 of record NZ_JBNDKT010000024.1, on the reverse strand, counting down.
CGTTCCCGACTCCGGCGGTACGTGGTTCCTGCCGCAGCGCATCGGCATGGCGCGCGCACTCGGCCTTGCGATCACCGGCGACAAACTTCCCGCCGAGAAAGCGGAAAGTTGGGGCCTCGTCTGGCAAGTTGTCGACGATGCTGAACTGCAGAACCACGCAGCAAAACTCGCAACGCAGCTTGCGCAGCAGCCAACTCTGGCGATAGCCGCCATCAAACAGGCGATGCGTGCAGGTGCCACGCAAACACTCGACCAGCAACTCGATCTCGAACGCGATCTGCAGCGCGATCTTGGCGCATCGCATGACTACGCAGAGGGCGTACGCGCCTTTATCGAAAGGCGCGCACCACGCTTCGAGGGTCGCTGACATGTCCACACTGCCTGACGCCAGAATGACACCCGACGAACTCGCGCGCGCCACCGCGCAGTCCATGTACGACGCGGACGCCTGCAGCCAGGCGCTTGGCTTCAAGCTCCTTGAAGTCCGCGCCGGATACGCGCGAATGCACATGAAAGTTCGCCCCGACTTCCTGAACGGCCATCAGATCTGCCACGGCGGCCTGATCTTCACACTCGCCGACTCCACGTTCGCGTTCGCCTGCAACTCGTACAACATCAACACCGTAGCGTCGGGCTGCTCGATTGAGTTCCTGCGTCCGGTTCCTGGCGATGACGAGCTGACGGCAGAAGCCACCGAACAGACGCTGAGCGGACGCAACGGCATCTACGACATCCGGGTGACGAACCGCGCGGGTGAGACCGTCGCGATGTTCCGCGGCAAGTCCGCGCAGATCCGCGGCACCGTGATTCCCAGCGACCGGTAGGTCGCCATGGCTTTCGCTGCCTGGCAACGGGCGCACCGCTTCCTATTCTGATGACTGAAGATGCAAAGGAGACATTCGATGACAACCCCGCTCCCGCTCGACCCGATCGAAACGGCGAGTCGCGACGAACTTGCCGCGCTCCAGCTGGAACGACTGAAATGGTCGCTCGCGCACGCGTATGAAAACTCGCCCGTCTACCGACGCAAATTCGATGAAGCCGGCGTTCACCCTTCTGAAGTGAAGACGCTGGCCGACCTGTCCCGCTTCCCGTTCACCACCAAGAAGGATCTGCGCGACAGCTACCCGTTCGGTATGTTCGCCGTTCCGCAGGAACAGATCTCGCGGATTCATGCGTCGTCGGGAACGACCGGCAAACCGACCGTTGTCGGTTACACAGCGCGAGACATCGACACGTGGGCCAATCTCGTTGCCCGCTCGATTCGCGCCGCCGGCGCGCGGCGTGGCGATAAGGTGCACGTGAGCTACGGCTACGGCCTCTTCACCGGCGGCCTCGGCGCGCACTACGGCGCCGAACGCGCCGGCCTCACGGTGATTCCGTTCGGCGGCGGCCAGACCGAAAAGCAGGTCCAGCTGATCCAGGACTTCCGGCCAGACATCATCATGGTGACGCCGAGCTACATGCTATCGATCGCGGACGAAATGGAGCGGCAGGGCGTCGATCCGGTGCAATGCTCGCTTCGTATCGGCATCTTTGGCGCTGAGCCCTGGACAAACGACATGCGCCTCGCGATCGAACAACGCATGGGCATCGACGCAGTCGATATCTACGGCCTGTCTGAGGTAATGGGTCCAGGTGTCGCATCGGAATGCGCGGAAACAAAGGACGGTCCGACAATCTGGGAAGATCACTTCTACCCGGAGATCATCGATCCACAAACTGGCGAGGTCCTGCCCGAAGGTGAATTCGGTGAACTCGTCTTCACGTCACTGACGAAAGAAGCGCTGCCGATCATCCGCTACCGCACACGCGACCTTACGCGTCTGTTGCCGGGCACGGCGCGCACGATGCGCCGGATGGAAAAGATCACCGGCCGCTCCGACGACATGATGATCGTGCGCGGCGTCAACGTGTTTCCGACGCAGATCGAAGAACTGCTGCTTAAACAGCACGCGCTCGCACCACACTACCAGATCGTTCTGACGAAGGAGGGCCCGCTGGACGTGCTGACGTTGAATGTTGAGCCATGCCCTGAAACCGCACCGGACACTGCGGCGCTCAACGCGGCGAAGCATGCTCTCGCGTACGACATCAAGGCGCTCATCGGCGTGAGTGCGGTGGTCAACGTGCTGACGGTGAACGGTATCGAACGATCGGTCGGTAAAGCCCGGCGCGTAGTCGATAAACGCTTTACCGGCGGCTGAGGAAAAAACAGGCCGCTCCGGAAAGGGAAGAGGGATGCGATTCGCCGCGTGCAGTTGCGAATCGCAATTCGAACCGCGCCTCCCGATCACAGGCCGATGGCCCGGCGACCACGTCACGAGTTTGGAAGCAGCAACCACATGCGCCCGGCCTGCTTCATCTTGCCGGCGAGGTCACCTGCGTCGTCACCCAAACCCCAGAAGTAGTCGGCGCGCACGCCGCCCTTGATGGCCGAGCCGGTGTCCTGCGCGAACACGAGACGATTCATTGGGGAGTTGGTCAGCGGACGCGTCGTCTGCAGGAATACCGGCGTGCCGAGCGGAATCGAAGACGGATCGACGGCGATCGAACGCTCAGGTGTCAGCGGCACGCCCAGCGCACCGATCGGACCATCGGCACCGCCTTGCGGCATCGCTTCATTCGATGGCATTTCCCGGAAAAAGACAAAGCGCGGATTCGTGTCCAGCAATGCGTCGACTCGCGCCGGATTGGCACGCGCCCAGGCCTTGATGCCCTGCATCGTCGCCTGTGCAGGCGTGAGTTCGCCACGATCCAGCAGCCAGCGCCCGATCGACTTGTACGGCTGGTTGTTCGTGCCGCCAAAGCCGACCCGCATCACACTGCCGTCCTCCATGACGACCCGGCCGGAACCCTGCACCTGCAGGAAGAACGCCTCGATCGGATCGTCGACCCACACCAGTTCCTTACCGTTCAGCACGCCGCTACGCTCCAGCTGCGCGCGCGCAGCTAGCGGCTCACCGGCGCGATAGCCAGCCGGCCAACGGTACAGCGCGGTCTGATACACGCCATGCCGCACGCGCGAGCCGCGCAGCAACGGCTCGTAGTAACCCGTCACAAGGCCGTCGAGGGTCCCGTCGGTGTTGGCGAACTGGAACGGCGTGAAATAGGCTTCGAAGAAAGCCCGCGCGCTCGCGACATCGAGGTCGTCGAGTTGCGCCGCCGCCGCACAGGCGCGTTGCCAGTTCGACTGCCCCGCGAGCCGCACGCAGTTCTGCCGCAACGCCGCCGCTGCACCGATCAGCGAGTCGTCCTCCCAACCTGGCACCTGTTGCCATGCGACCTTGGTCAGCCTCGCCGTGGCGATCTGGCCGGGAATGATTGCGGCGCCCGTGGGCGGCGTCAGCCTTACCGCCCCGCCTCCGCCGCATGAAGCAAGCATCACCGCCACTGCCACCGCACCGGCCCACCCGGCTGCCTGACGGACAAAACGCATACAATGTTCGTTCTTGATGGAAACCGCCATGTCTGATCTGTTCGACGAATACCCGATGCTTATATTTGCGCTGGAGTCGCTTCTGGCGCTGTTCCTGCTGATTTTCATCGTTGTCTGGACGGCGCCCGGCAAGAAGAAAAATGCACAGAAAGCCACGCGTGACAAGCAGCAGTCGCAGCAGTAACTCCGTCGTCTGGCCGGGAAACGAGCGACCGGTTCAATGCAGCGTGCGCGGCATGCGCAGAATGAATTCGGGCACGGGCGCCTCGAAACGCTCGCCGTCCTCGGCGACGCAGAAATACTCGCCGCGCATGGTGCCGACCGGCGTCGCGATCACCGCCCAGCTGGTGTACTCGAATTGCTCGCCCGGTTTCAAAAGGGGCTGGTGTCCGACCACACCGAGACCTTTCACTTCCTGAACGTGATCTTCGCTGTCGGTGATCACCCAGTGGCGTGCAATCAATTGCGCGGGAACCTGGCCAGTGTTGCGGATGGTCAGCGTGTAGGCGAACGCATACTTGCGGCGCTCCTGGTCCGATTCATCGGGCAGGTACTGCACCTGCGACGACACGCTAAATTCGTACTGACTCATCCTGATTCCGGTGTGAAGAAATTCTGCGGGAGGCTCGCGGAAAGCCCGGGCGCCAATGGTTTGCGGCCAGTCGACGGGGAGCCGCTCTGGTTTCGCATTCTGCTTGATCGAGCGTATGCCCGCAACCGGACAATCCCATCCGGATAAGGCTTCGAAGCGTACAAACCGGTAAAATGACGGTTTTCCGCCTGTCTCCTTCACGTCATGACGCAATTCCGCATCGCTCCCAGCATCCTGTCGGCCGACTTCGCGCGGCTCGGCGAAGAAGTCCGCAATGTTGTCGCCGCCGGCGCCGACTGGATTCACTTCGACGTGATGGACAACCACTACGTGCCGAATCTCACGATCGGACCGCTCGTCTGCGAGGCAATCCGCCCGCACGTGCAGGTGCCGATCGACGTCCATCTGATGGTGCGCCCGGTCGACCGCATCGTGCCGGACTTCGCCAAAGCCGGCGCGAACCTGATCAGTTTTCACCCGGAAGGCTCGGACCACATCGACCGCACGCTGTCGCTGATCCGCGATCACGGCTGCAAGGCGGGTCTGGTGTTCAATCCGGCGACGCCCCTCAATTACCTCGATCACGTGATGGATCGCGTCGACCTCGTGCTGATCATGTCGGTGAATCCGGGTTTCGGCGGCCAGTCGTTCATTCCTGAGGCGCTGAACAAGCTTCGCGAGGCGCGCGCACGCATCGACGCCTACAAGGACAAGACCGGCCGCGAAATCCATCTCGAAGTGGACGGCGGCGTAAAGATCGACAACATCGCGGAAATCGCTGCGGCGGGCGCCGATACGTTCGTCGCCGGTTCGGCGATCTTCGGCAAACACGACTACAAGACCGTAATCGACGAAATGCGCAGCGCCCTCGCCGGCATCGAACACTGACATGATCGCGACGCCCCCGTTCCCCGCCCCCCGGTTCACTGGTCCCCGTCTGCAGGCGGCGATCATCGACCTCGACGGCACGATGGTCGACACCGCCGACGATTTCACCGCCGGCCTGAACGGCATGCTCGCGCAACTCGACGCGGCGGAAACCTCGCGCGAGGAAGTGATCGACTACGTGGGCAAGGGCTCGGAGCATCTGATCCGCAGCGTGCTCGCACCTCGCTTCGAGACGGAGCATGCTCAGGAGCGCTTCGACGAGGCGCTCGCGATCTATCAGGAAGAGTATGCAAAGATCAACGGCACGCACACGCGGCTCTATCCGGATGTCGAAGCTGGGCTGAAAGCCATGCGTGACGCGGGCCTGAAGCTCGCGTGCGTCACCAACAAGCCGCGCCGGTTCGCGGTGCAGTTGCTCACGCAATACGGCCTGATCGGCTATTTCAGCCTCGTGATCGGTGGCGACACGCTGCCGAAAAAGAAGCCCGACCCGCTACCGATGCTCACCGCCTGCGCGCAGATGCAGGTTGCGCCGGAAGCGACGGTTGCGATCGGTGACTCCGAAAACGACGCGCTGGCCGGCCGCGCGGCCGGTCTGGCAACGCTGACCGTGCCCTACGGCTACAACCATGGACAATCTGTACAAACGATAAAATCGGATGGTATAGTTGCCTCGCTGCTTGATGCCGCCAAGGCAATCGCAGCGCACCAGTCAACGACTTGATAAGTCCTTCATCCTCATGTTTCTGAATAAAAAACGGAGTCTGAGCAGCATCGACCGGGGAGCCTGGCCCTGGCGTCGCTGGTCGCGCTAACCTCACCTGAGGTACGCTGAAGTTCGTCTTCGGCACCCGTTTTTTACTTCGCTGCGCTCCTGCGCGCTTCCCGTTACAAACTGCTGCAGTGCTTCATCTGGTCATTGTGTATCCATCGGGGTACCGTTGTGTCACGTGAGCCTGCGCGCAACCCGGGACAGCACGCGCCGATCGGTCTCTCCCTGTCGCAAGACAAAGACCGCCCGACCGGCAGCGCGACGCCCCCGCTTTGTCCGACGCACACCTCACGCGCTGCTGCCGGACGCACGAACAGGATCGGAACATGACCGAACTCGAATTTCAGTCCCTCGCGAACGAGGGCTACAACCGCATCCCGATGATCGCCGAGGCGCTCGCCGATCTCGAAACCCCGTTGTCGCTCTACCTGAAGCTCGCGCAACCCGAGCGCAACGGCGCCAACTCCTTCCTGCTTGAATCGGTTGTGGGCGGCGAACGGTTCGGACGCTATTCGTTCATCGGCCTGCCGGCTCGCACGCTCCTGCGCACCCGCAACGGGGTGTCCGAAGTGGTGAGAGACGGCAAGGTCGTCGAGACGCACGAAGGCGATCCGCTCGACTTCATCCAGCAGTTCCAGGCTCGCTTCAAGGTCGCGCAACGCCCTGGCCTGCCGCGCTTCAGCGGCGGCCTGGCTGGCTATTTCGGCTATGACGCGGTGCGCTACATCGAGAAAAAGCTCGCGCACACCGCACCGCCGGACGATCTCAACCTGCCCGACATCCAGTTGCTGCTGACTGAAGAAGTCGCGGTGATCGACAACCTGGCGGGCAAGCTGTATCTGGTCGTGTACGCCGACCCGTCGACGCCCGAGGCCTACACCCGCGCGAAGCAGCGTCTGCGCGAACTGCGCCAGCGGCTGCGCGCGACCGTTCAGCCGCCAGTGACGTCGGCAAGCATGCGAACCGAGATTTATCGCGAATTCGTCAAGGACGACTATCTTGCCGCCGTGCGCAAGGCCAAGGAATACGTCGCAGCCGGCGAATTGATGCAGGTTCAGGTTGGCCAACGTCTGACGAAACCGTATCGCGACAATCCGCTTTCGCTGTATCGCGCGCTGCGTTCGCTGAACCCGTCGCCGTACATGTACTACTACAACTTCGGCGATTTTCATGTGGTCGGCGCATCGCCGGAAATTCTGGTGCGCCAGGAAAAACGCGGCGAAGACCGCATCGTGACGATCCGCCCGCTCGCCGGCACGCGTCCGCGCGGCAATACGCCGGAACGCGACGCGGAACTCGCTACCGAACTGCTGAACGACCCGAAGGAAATCGCCGAACACGTCATGCTGATCGACCTCGCCCGTAACGACGTCGGCCGCATCGCGCAGATCGGCTCGGTCGCCGTGACCGACAAGATGATCATCGAAAAGTACTCGCACGTGCAGCACATCGTGAGCTCGGTCGAAGGCAAGCTGAAGCCCGGCACGACCAATTTCGACGTGCTGCGCGCAACGTTCCCAGCCGGCACGCTGTCCGGTGCGCCGAAGGTTCGCGCGATGGAACTGATCGACGAACTCGAACCGGTGAAGCGCGGCCTGTACGGCGGCGCAGTTGGCTACCTGTCGTTCACGGGCGAAATGGATCTGGCGATCACGATCCGCACGGGCGTCATTCACAACGGCAATCTGTATGTGCAGGCGGCGGCCGGCATCGTCGCGGATTCGGTGCCTGAATCGGAATGGCAAGAGACCGAGAACAAGGCGCGCGCTGTGCTGCGCGCCGCCGAGCAGGTGCAGGACGGCCTCGATAGCGACTTCTGACCGCAGACAGACCATGCTGCGGATGATCGACAAAGATCATCCGCATCGCGGCTTATCCAGCAGCATGCAATCGCTCATCCAGTCAGCAAGCCGCTGAGCCGCCCGGTTGCTGGCTCTTGCGGTGTCGTCAAAAGGGACAGCAGGCGCGGGCAATCTTCCGCGCATGCTGCAAGGCGCAAGGCTGCACAATGGCCGTCAGCCTTGACCGGCTTCAGCCCCCGGCCCGCCGGATCTGCATCTGCTCGAAAGCATCGACGATACGCTGCACGAAAGCGTTCTTGTGGGCAATCACGCCGTCGACGGCTTCGCGATGAACCAGCATGGTCGCGTTGGCTTCGAACACGAGTACCCGCCCGTCCGGAAGCAACGTGAAGTCGATTCCGCAGAAGTCGAGACCGAGACGCCGGCCAATCGCGGCGATCGCGTTCATCGCCGGCTCGCCAAGCACTCCGCGCGCATCTTCCAGAAAGCGCCGCTCTTCGTCGATCTTCCACTGATGTCCGGTCATATCGGCAGACACGTAATGCACGATCCAGTGCGGCGAAATGGCAAGGTGATAGGCAAACGGCTCGCCATCGACGAACACGATGCGGTACTTGCGATAGAAGCCGTCGGCACTTCGGAAGTCGTGATACTGCGTCACGTAGCACGGTTCACCCCGGGTCGCGATCGCGGACCACAGCGCGTCCAGCGACGTTTGCAGCGTGAGTCCATCCCCGCCGTGGGTCGCAAGCGGACGCATCAGCAGCGGAAACGCGAGCCCCTCTCCGGCAAGGAGCGTCGCAAGCGCGGTGGACGACGCAGGCGTATCGTCAATGCGCATGCACGGCGGCACGACGACGCTGTCGAGGCCCGCGAGCAACGCCGCAGTCCGATGCCGCTGGGTCCGCGCCACAACGTCGGGGCGGTTAAGCACAGGCCGCCCGCAGCGCTGCGTCAGTTTCTCGAGACGCCGCGTCAAAGGCTGCGCGATGTCCGGTTCGCCGATCGCGTTGAACACGAGGTCGAACGGCGGCAACTGCGCGTCTTCCGCCTCGTCGGCGTAATCGATCGCGTACTTGATGCGGGACGCTGTCCCACTCCCAAGCAGCGTATCAAAGGGAACATTGCCCGACGCGCGCCCCGAGCACAGGATCAACAACTGCCGCCGCGGTTGCCGCACCGGCTCGATGAATACACGCTGCAGACTGTACGCACGCGTGCGATGCCTCTCCCCTTCGTCCGACTGGCCGTCCGCCAGCAGGATCGCCGCCAGGTTTTGATGCGCAATCGCAAGGTCGGGATGAACCCTCAGAGCGTATCGATACCAGCGCTTCGCCGCCGTGTGTTCGCCGTTCGCGTAGTACACGGTCGCGATGTTGTAGAGCGGGAGCGCGGTGATCGCCGGATCGGTCGAACCCGCCACAATCTCGCTGAATGTCATGAGCGCGATCCGGTGCGCCAGCGCGCCCACTTCGTCATTCGCGGCTCGAAGCGCTTCGACCATCGCTCGATGAAGCGACATGTCGAGCGGGTTTGCGTCAAGCGACTGCGCAACTGTTGCGAGCGCCTCTTGCCTGTCTCGCTGCTGATCGAGCCCCGGCGCGTCGGAGACTGGCGGGCTCGCACAGTCGGACGGCGCGTGGGTGAGGCTTCGGTCGGGATTGAGGGAAAGCGTCATATCGATCCTCCGGTCAGCCATGACGACCGGTTCACGCGCGTTGCAGACAGAATTCCGTCAGCGCGTCGCTCAGCGTATCGACGGCTTGGGGGGTGACCGCGTTATAGAGCGACGCACGCAGGCCGCCGAGCGAACGGTGCCCCTCCAGCCCGACGATGCCCTGCTCCCGAGCGGCAGCGATGAATTCGTCGTCGAGCCGGCTGTCGCCGAACGTGAAAGCGACGTTCATCTGCGAGCGCCACGGGCGCTCGGCATGAATCGTGACCACGTCAGCCAGCGCATCGAGCGTGTCGTACAGCCGCTTCGCTTTTCCTTCGTTGATTCGCTGCATCGCCTGCAAACCGCCAATGTCGAACCGCATCCAGCGCGTAATGAGCGTCAGCACATAGATGGCAAACACGGGCGGCGTGTTGTAGTTGGACCCGTGCGAAACGTGAGTGCGAAAGTCGAGGATGGCCGGCAACCCGTCCGGGATCCGCTCCAGCAATCCGCGGTGGAGCACCGCGACGGTGACGCCCGCCGGTCCGAGGTTTTTCTGCGCGTGGGCGTAAATCATCGAGAACCGGTCGGTGCGCAACGGCTTCGACAGGAAGTCGGAGGACATATCGGTAATCAGCGGCGCCGATGCTGCGCTGTCGCACACCGGAAACTGCAAGCCCTCCACGGTCTCATTCGACACATAGTGCAGATAAGCCGCGCCGGGCGCGAGTTCGAGGCGGTCGAGCGCGGGCAACTGCCGATAGCCCGTCGCGCGGCCATCCCATGCAACCTTGCGATGGGTCACTTTGGCGGCTTCGGCCGTCGCCCGATTGCTCCAGTAGCCGGAGGTCACGTATTCAGGCGGCGCCTTCGCGCGCGCAGCAAAGTTCATCGGGATCATCGCAAACTGCAGACTGCTGCCGCCCTGAAGAAACGTGACCGCGTAGTCGGCCGGGATGTCGAGCAGATGCCGCAGGTTCTGCTCGGCCTCATCCAGAATCGCGCGGAACCAGTCCGACCGGTGACTCATGCCGAGCACGGACAGGCCGGTTTCAGGCAACGCGACGATCGCGTCGCGTGTTTGCGCCAGCACCGCCTCCGGCAGCGCACCGGGGCCGCCGGAAAAGTTCAGGGCGTTGGGGGTCATGGTCAGGTCGAAAGTCTTTAGTCAGGTTGATGGGGGCGCAATGAGGCAGATGCCAATAGGGCGGTCCGTATCGTCAGACTATCAGTGCCAGAGACTCGACAAAGGACGGAGCAAAGGACAGAAGCACGGTCAATTCAGCGCCGCAGCCCACCCACCACCGCTGCTGTGCTGGTAGAATGAATCATCATGCGACACAGCAGCCGATTCCCCTCCGTTCTCCTCTTCTTCGCCTGGCGTTAAGCCAGCCGAGCTCTCACACGCCCTGCGCGGGCATCCCCCATCTGCATGGGGTCAAACAGGAATGGGTTGAAATCCGGGTGAAAAATCACGCCCGACGCCCTCAGAATCTGCAAACTCCACTACTTTCAATAAGTTAGGAGCAATCATGCTGCTCATGATCGACAACTACGACTCGTTCACCTATAACCTGGTCCAGTACTTCGGCGAACTCGGCGAAGACGTAGAGACCTACCGCAACGACGAAATCACCCTCGACGAGATCGCGAAGCTCAATCCCGAGCGCATCTGCCTGTCGCCTGGACCGAGCAATCCGCAACACGCGGGCATCACGCTCGACGTGCTACGCAAGTTTTCGGGCGCGATTCCGATTCTCGGCGTATGCCTCGGCCATCAGGCGATCGGCGAAGCGTTCGGCGGGCGCGTCGTACGCGCGCAGACCATCATGCACGGCAAGGTGAGCCAGATCGAAACCGACTGCAAAGGCGTGTTCGCCGACCTGCCGAAGCATTTCACCGTGACGCGCTACCATTCGCTCGCCATCGAGCGCGAGTCGCTGCCCGACTGCCTCGAGGTGTCGGCCTGGACTGACGACGGCGAGATCATGGGCGTGCGTCACAAGGAACTGGCCGTCGAAGGCGTGCAGTTCCACCCGGAATCGATCCTGTCCGAACATGGCCATGCACTGCTCGAAAACTTCGTGAAGCAGTCGAAGCTCGTCCACGCTGGCGCGGCCCACCGCAACGCCTGAAGAAAAGAGGAAACAACATGTCGATCACTCCGCAGGAAGCGTTGCAGCGCACGATCGAACATCGTGAAATTTTCCACGACGAAATGCTGCATCTGATGCGTCTCATCATGCGCGGCGAACTCTCGCCGGTGATGTCGTCGGCGATCATCACGGGCTTGCGCGTCAAAAAAGAGACCATTGGCGAAATCACGGCCGCCGCCACCGTGATGCGTGAATTCGCCAGGCACGTCGAAGTGAAGGACAACTCGAACTTCGTCGATATCGTCGGCACCGGTGGCGACGGCTCGCACACATTCAATATCTCGACGGCCACCATGTTCGTTGCGGCCGCTGCGGGCGCGAAGGTCGCGAAGCACGGCAATCGGGGCGTGTCCAGCAAGTCGGGCAGCGCCGACGTCCTCGAAGCGCTCGGCGTCAATATCGACCTGCAGCCTGAGCAGGTGGCGGCATCGATCGCTGAAACCGGCATGGGGTTCATGTTCGCGCCGAACCACCATCCGGCAATGAAGAACATCGCGCCGGTGCGTCGCGAACTCGGCGTGCGGACCATCTTCAACATCCTCGGGCCGCTGACCAATCCGGCCGGCGCGCCGAACCAGTTGATGGGCGTCTTCCATCCGGATCTCGTCGGCATCCAGGTGCGCGTGATGCAGCGGCTTGGCGCAAAGCACGTGCTGGTCGTGTACGGCATGGACGGCATGGACGAGGTTTCGCTCGGCGCGGCCACCCAGGTCGGCGAACTGCGCGACGGCGAGGTTCATGAGTACGAGATCCATCCGGAAGACTTCGGCATGCAGATGGTGTCGAACCGGACGCTGAAAGTGGCCGATGCCAGCGAATCGAAGGTCATGCTGCTCGAAGCGCTCGATAACAAGCCCGGAGTCGCGCGCGAGATCGTCGTGCTGAACTCAGGCACGGCGCTGTACTCGGCAAACGTGGTGGCGTCGATTGCGGACGGCATCCAGGTCGCACGCGAGACAATCGCGAGCGGCCGCGCGCGCGCGAAGGTCGATGAACTGGTGCGCTTCACCCAGCAATTCAAGCAGTAATTCTGTATCGGGACACACATGAGCGATATTCTGGAACGCATCATCGCGGTCAAGCGCGACGAAGTCCGCGCCGCGGAAATGAGCGCACCGCTCGAAGAACTGCGCCTTGAAGCATCGGCGCGCGACAAACGCGATTTCGTCGGCGCCTTGCGTGCGAAGCACGCCGCCGGTCAGGCTGCGGTGATCGCCGAAGTGAAAAAGGCGAGTCCGTCCAAGGGCGTGATGCGTGACCCTTTCGTGCCGGCCGACATCGCACGCTCTTACGCGAAGCACGGCGCGGCCTGCCTTTCCGTTCTCACCGATGTGCAGTTCTTCCAGGGCAGCGCCGCCTATCTGGAAGAAGCGCGCGCGGCGTGTGATCTGCCGGTGCTGCGCAAGGACTTCATCATCGATCCATACCAGATCGTCGAAGCCCGGGCGATGGGCGCCGATGCGATCCTGCTGATCGCCGCCGCGCTCGAAACGTCGCAGATGCAGGATCTCGAAGCGTTCGCCCACTCGCTGGGGCTGGCGGTGCTCGTCGAGGTGCACGACAGGGACGAGCTGACGGAAGCCCTCACGCTGAAGACGCCGCTCATCGGCATCAACAACCGCAATCTGCGCACGTTCGAAACGTCGATCGAAACGACAATCGGCATGCTCGAATCGATGCCTGACGACCGCATCGTCGTAACCGAATCCGGGATCCTGTCGCGCCTCGATGTGGAGCGGCTGCGGGCGATGGACGTGCATACATTCCTCGTCGGCGAGGCGTTCATGCGTGCGGAAGAACCGGGCGCGGAACTCGCGCGGATGTTCTTCTGATCGAAGCGGACGAGGTGCGCGATGGGTATGGAGCGTGAAATCAAGCTGGCGTTGCCGGCAGGTCGGGTGGATACGGCCACGCAGCTTTTCATCGCGCGCACGGGCAACATAGGTCACGCAATCAGGCTCGAAAACATCTACTTCGACACGCCCGCATTGACGCTCGCCCGTTCGAAAAGCGCACTTCGGCTGAGGCGCACGCCGGATGGCTGGCTTCAGACGTTCAAGACAGCAGGCGCGGCGAAGAACGGCCTGCATAGCCGCCATGAGTGGGAAATGCCGGTGGCGAGCGAAGCGCTGGAGATCGACGCGCTGCTGCGGGAGTGCGATGTACCTGATGTCGCAGCGGCGCTTCGTCAGGCCGCGCCGGAGTTGATCGAACTGTTTCGCACCGATTTCACGCGAACGCTGTGGCAGGTGCAGCAGGATGGCGCCGAAATCGAAGCGGCGATCGATCAGGGCGAAGTCATCGCCGAGGTGAACGACGAGACTCGCCGCGCGCCCATTTCCGAAGTCGAACTGGAACTGAAGCACGGCGATGAAGCGGCGCTACACGCGCTTGCCCGGGAACTGTCGGCGCACATTCCCGGCCTCGCGCCCGACGATATCAGCAAGGCTCAGCGCGGATACCGTCTACGCGAGCAGTGAACCGCGCTCGTGTGAGAAGTCACACGTCTTGAGCTACGCACGGTTTGCTGCGACACTCCCCGGTCATGACCTCCGCTACCCGCTCCCGTTCTCCGTCGTCGCAGGCTTCGCTGTTCAGCGACCAGCCGGACAGTCACGACAAGGCTTCGTCGTCGACCCAATCCACAGACACCATCACGCTCGAAGCCCAGTTCGACGCACTGCCGCCCGCCTGGCGCACACATCTGCGTCCGTTCATCGACAGTGATGCCTACGCGCCGCTTTGCCGTTTCGTCGACGGAGAGCGCGCGGCGGGCAAAACCGTCTATCCCGCCGACGTATTCCGCGCACTGCGCCTCACCAGCCCCGACGACGTCAAGGTCGTGATCCTCGGCCAGGATCCGTATCACGGTGAAGATCGCGGCACGCCGCAGGCGCATGGGCTCGCGTTCTCCGTACCGCCGTCGGTTCGGCCGCCACCGTCGCTGCGCAACATCTTCAAGGAAATTGCCGCGAATTTCGGTCATGACGCGCCGCGTCACGGCTGTCTCGACACCTGGGCACGGCAAGGCGTGCTATTGCTGAACACGGTGCTGACTGTTGAGCGTGATTCGGCGGCAAGCCACGCAAAACGCGGCTGGGAAAAATGCACCGACACGCTGATTCACGAACTCGCGATGCGTCACGAAGGGCTCGTGTTCATGCTGTGGGGCGCGCATGCACAGGCAAAGCGCGAGCTGCTCGGCGGCCGATCGCACTACGTGCTGGAGGCGCCGCACCCCTCGCCATTGTCGGCCCATCGCGGTTTTCTCGGTTGCCGGCATTTCGTGCTGGCCAACGAATACCTCGAACAACGCGGCCGCCAGCCGATTGACTGGCGTCTGCCGGAAGAAGCGCAGACCCTGGCGTAGGCTTCGGCTACCGTGAATACGATGCGCGCCACGGTGCGCAGGCGAAAAACACCCTCCAGGCATCCGGCCACCCACGCAAAAAAAACGCCACGGAATCCGATTCCGTGGCGTTTTTTCATCGTGCGGGATGACGGACCAGCCGTCAGCCCACAGCACCAGCCTTACACGGCAGCGATGGCTTCGCGTGCGCCGGCGAGAGCGGCGTTCGCCACTTCCGGGCCCATGTTCAGGCCTTCGGCGTAGATGAAGTTCACGTCGGTCATGCCGAGGAAGCCGAGGAACATCTTCAGGTACGGCGTCTGGCTGTCGCCCGGCGTGCCAACGTACTTGCCGCCGCGTGCCGACACGACGTGCACCTTCTTGCCGGTCACGAGGCCTTCCGGACCATTCGCGCCGTACTGGAACGTGATGCCGGCGCGGGCGATGAAGTCGAAATACGTCTTCAGTTGCGACGACACGCCGAAGTTGTACAGCGGAGCGGCAATCACGATGACATCAGCGGCTTGCAGTTCTGCGATCAGCGCTTCGCTGCGAGCAGCAATGGCCTGTTGTTCCGGTGTGCGCTGCTCAGCGGGCGTGAAGAACGCGCCGAGGATCGCGTCGTCGAGGTGGGGCAGCGGCTCAGCCTGCAGGTTGCGGACGACGACTTGCGCGCCCGGGTTCGACTGTTGCAGCTTTGCGGTCAGTTCGTTGGCAAGCAGCGTCGAGTTTGCGCCTTGCGAGCGGGCTGCCGAGTTGATTTGCAGAATCGTGGTCATGGTTGACTCCAGTTGGGGCGCGCAGTGTTGCGCGAGTGGAGCCATTGTGTTTTTTTAACGGGGCGGGAAAAAGTACCGCGCCAGCGAAGGATTGTTGCATGGGTAGAACAATCCGCCGCCGGATGGCCCGGGAGCCGTGGGCTGGTGGCCTGAATCTGGAATCTGGAAGCTGGAAGCTGGAAGCTGGAAGCTGGAAGCTGGAAGCTGGAGCCGGAGCTGGAGCCGGAACTGGAGCCGGAGCCGATGGTCGGCGACCGGTGACCGGGCGACCAGCAAGCCGTCAGCCCGCGAGCCAGCGCTCGCGCCAGTTACGCGCCGCCGCGCGCTTATCGGTCACCGAAAGCTTGTACCGCGCCACCTCCGGGCCGTCGAGCTTGACCTGCGCCGCGCGAAGCTCATCGCGCCGGAACGCGTGAATCTCCACTTTTGCGCCCGGCAGATAGCGCGACAGCAACGCATCGAGATTGGATCCTGTGACGCGCAGGCCATCGATCGCGACGAGCACGTCGCCGGCCGACAGGCCCGCCTTTTGCGCCGCGCTGCCGTCGTGCACGGCCGCCAGCGTGCAGTCCGCGCCGCCGCGCGCGCGCGCGCCGAGCGAGGGCTTGCCGTTTTTGTCTGTCTCCGGCGCAATGCCCACCCCGAACGGCGCGAGCAGCGTCTCGAGCGGCAGGTCGCGCGTGCCATGCACGCCCTGGTCGAACACCTCGGCAAGATCGGCGCCGGTCGCTTCCGCGAACAGCGCCTCGATCTGTGCCTCGGAAACGCCGACCGGATTGCCGCGATAAAAATCGCGGCCAAAGCGCTGCCACAGCAGCCGCATCACGTCGTCGAGCGATTTGCGGTTGCCGGTCTGCGCGCGAATCGTCAGATCGAACGCGAGCGCGACGAGCGAGCCCTTCGTGTAATAGCTGACGATGGCATTGGGCGCGTTCTCGTCCTGGCGGTAATACTTGACCCATGCGTCGAACGAGCTTTCCGCCACCGTCTGTTTCTGCCGCCCGCTGCCGCGCAGCACGCCGCCCACCACCTTGCCGAGCAGGCCAAGATAGTCGTCGGGGGTGATGAGTCCGCTGCGCACCAGAATCAGATCGTCGTAGTACGAGGTGAAGCCTTCGAAGAGCCACAGCAGCGACGTGTAGTTCTCGCGCGTCAGATCGTACGGCACGAACGCCGCCGGCTTGATGCGCTTCACATTCCACGTGTGGAAGTATTCATGGCTGCAAAGGCCCAGATAGGTCCGGTAGCCCTCGCTGGTCTCGGGCCGTCCCGTGACCGGCAGATCGGCCCGATTGCAGATCAGCGCGGTGGACGCGCGGTGCTCGAGGCCACCGTAGCCATCACTGACTGCCTGCGTCATGAACACGTAGCGATCGACGGGCGCCTTCTTCGATTTCGGTTCGAACAGCGCGATCTGCGCTTCGCAGATGCGCTTCAGGTCGGCAGCAAGACGGTCCATGTCGAGCGCAACCACGCGACCGGCGATGACGATATCGTGCGGCACACCGTGCGCCTTGAACGTCCCCAGCGCGAACTCGCCGAGCGTCACAGGATGATCGACGAGCTCATCGTAGTTATGCGCGCGATACTCGCCGAAGCCGTAGCGACGCGTGCCGCGCGCCTCGGGCAACGCGGTCGCGACGCGCCAGTTGCGGTATTCGTTGCCCGCAGGCTTCTGGATGTCGACGACACACTGTGCTTCCTCGTGCCCTACCGCCGATAGAAACACGCTCGTGCCGTTGAAGAATCCCGTCGTGTCGTCGAGATGCGCAGCACGCACCGATATATCCCACGCGTAGACCTCGTAACGCAGCGTCAGCTCGCCTTTGACCGGTGCGGCCTGCCACGACTGCTTGTCGGTTTTCTCGATGCGGACCTTGCGGCCCGCGTCGTTGAAGGCGCGCAGCGTTACGATGTTGCGCGCGAATTCGCGCACCATGTAGCTCCCCGGAATCCACACGGGCAGCATGAAACGCTGGCCGGCCGGATCGGGATCGGCGACGGTGACGGTGACTTCGAACAGATGGGCGGCGGGTTGCTTCGGGACGATGGTGTAGCGGATCGGCTTCATCGGCAGGACATCCGGCAAGGGGCGTTAAAACGGCAGGAGGCGCATGATGCGCCTCCTGATCGACGACGGGCGATGCGCGCCCTCAATGGACGGCGGACAGTTCCTTGTCCAGCCGGTCGGCCGGCACGGCGCCCGGCAGGCGGCGGCCGTCCGCGAGGAACACCGTCGGCGTGCCGTTGACGTTCATCTGCTGGCCAAGCGCCAGGTTCTTGTCGATGGCGGTCGTGTCGCAACTGGCAGCCGCCGTCGGCACACGACGGTCGAGCATCCACGATTCCCACGCCTTCGCGCGATCGGCCGAACACCAGATCGACTTCGACTTCGCCGTCGAATCGGCCGACAGCACCGGATACAGGAAGGTGTAGACCGTGACGTTATCGATCGACTTCAGCGTCGTCTCGAGCTGCTTGCAGTACGGGCAGTTCGGGTCGGAGAACACGGCGATCTTGCGCGCGCCGTTACCCTTCACGACCTTCACGGCGTCGCCGAACGGCAGGTTGGCGAAGTCGATCTTGTTGATTTCGGCCAGACGCGCTTCGGTGAGGTTGGTGCGCGACTTCGCATCGACGATGTCGCCCAGCACGAGGTAGTCGCCGGTTGCATCGCTATAGATGATCTGCGTGCCGAGGTTCACCTCGTACAGCCCCGAGATCGGCGACTTCGAGATGCTCTTGATCGTCGCGTCGCCAAGGCGCGGTTGCAGCGTGGCCTTCAGCTTGTCGGTGGTCTGGTCGGCCTGCGCGGAACAGCCGAGTGTGGCGGCGGCAACGGCCAGCGCCATTGCCGCGATACGGATACGTTTTTTCATGTTCGATTCCCTGAGTCAGTCGCACGCGCTGCGGCGTGCGTTCGTGTGTTCTGTGAAGCCCTGCGTGCCTGGCGTTCAGCCCAGCGCCGCCGACACCAGCCAGCGCTTGAGCAACGGCTGCGCGCCGACGAAAGCCATACCGGTATTGCGAACCGCGCGTGCAATCGTGCCCGGGACGGCGAAAAGCTTCTGCAGGCCATCGGTCGCGATCATCAGGCCATGAATGTCCTCGCGACGCGAGCGTTCGTAGCGACGCAGCAGCACCGTGTCGCCGAGATCGCGGAAGGCTTCCTTGCCGGCGATCACGTCGACGAGCGACGCCACGTCGCGCAAGCCCAGATTCATGCCCTGACCGGCCAGCGGATGAATCAGATGCGCGGCGTCGCCGATGAGCGCGACACGCGGCGCGATCAACCGGTCGACGGTCTGCAGCGCGAGCGGGAAGCCTTTGGCCGGTGTCACGCACTCGAGCGCGCCAGGCATGCCTTGCGTGACGCGCTCGACCTCGGCCGCGAGCTGCGCCGGATCGAGTTCCAGCAGTTCGCGTGCGTGTTCGCTGGCCGCCGACCAGACGAGCGACACATGTCCGTCCGGCAACGGCAGCAGCGCGATGATCTCGCCGTCCCTGAACCACTGATAAGCGGTATCGCCGTGAGGCCGCGCCGCCCTGAAGTTCGCGACGACGCCCGTCTGCCTGTAATCGTGCCGGCGAACCTTCGAGCCAATCTGTGCGCGCACCCACGAATGGGCGCCATCCGCACCGACAATCAGATCCGCCTCCAGCACATCGCCGTTCGCGAGGCCGATCGCTGCGGCGTCGGCCTTGACGTCGAGCCCCTGTGCGCGCGTATCGAGCCACGTCAGATTGGGCTGGAAACGCAGCGCAGCATCAAGCGCACGCTCGATCAGCGACGATTCGGCGATCCATGCCAGTTGCGGCACGGACGCCTGAAACGCGGAGAAATGGAGTTCGGCGGCGGCGTCGCCGAATACGCGCATGTCGTAGACGGGGGCGAGGCGCGACGGATCGAGCGCCTGCCAGACGCGCAACCGCTCCAGCAGCGCTTGCGAACTGGCGGACAGCGCATAGACGCGCGCGTCGAAGGCCGCCCCGGCCGGCAGCGCCGCGCAAGGCTGCGCGAGCAGCGCGACGCGCTTGCCGCCCTGCGTCAGCGCGAGCGCCGCCGTCTTGCCGACAAGGCCGCCGCCGATCACGACGGCGTCAAAGGTCTGATGGTGAACAGTCATGTACGCATTATAGCTGTGGGGATTCGCGGGGCCGGATGCGGCGTGCGCGGCATTTCCGCTCTTGTACAGGCGGCTTCCCGGACCACGGTTTTGAAGGAAAACAGGCCCGGCCAGGGCCGCGGCGTTCGCCGGCGGCACGGGCACGGCCACGGACAGGGTTACAATTGCGGTTTTCGGTGACAGCCGTCACCGGCACAAGACGTCCGCCTGCGCCGCGACGTCCGGCGCTGTCCCGCTCGCGGACTTTTGCCGGCGCGCAATGTCGATACCGGAGCTGTTCGTCCGCCCGTTCGATGCTGCACCCGCGTAAGGCACGTCACCACCCGATTTTTAGAGAAACTTCATGAGCCTCCAATGCGGCATCGTCGGCCTGCCTAACGTCGGCAAGTCCACCCTGTTCAACGCGCTGACCAAGGCGGGCATCGCCGCCGAAAACTATCCGTTCTGCACGATCGAGCCGAACGTCGGCATCGTCGAAGTGCCGGATGCGCGCCTTCAGGCGCTGGCCGCCATCGTCAAGCCGGAGCGCATCCTGCCGGCGGTGGTCGAATTCGTCGATATCGCGGGCCTCGTGGCCGGCGCGAGCAAGGGCGAAGGACTCGGCAACCAGTTCCTCGCGAACATCCGCGAAACCGACGCGATCACGCACGTCGTGCGCTGCTTCGAAGACGAGAACGTGATCCACGTCGCGGGGAAGGTCGATCCGCTGTCGGATATCGAAGTCATCAACACCGAACTCGCGCTGGCCGACCTCGCGACGGTCGAGAAATCGCTGACCCGCTACGCCAAGGCTGCCCGGTCGGGCAACGACAAGGAAGCGGTCAAGCTTGCCGCCGTGCTGGAAAAGGTCCGCGCCCAGCTGGATCAGGCCAGGCCAGTGCGCGCGCTTAGCCTGTCGGACGAAGAAGAAGCGTTGCTCAAGCCGTTCTGCCTGATCACCGCGAAGCCGACGATGTACGTCGCCAACGTGAAGGAAAACGGCTTCGAGAACAACCCGCATCTGGACGCAGTGCGCCAGTACGCGGAAGCGGAAAAGGCGCCGGTGGTCGCGGTGTGCGCCGCGATCGAAGCGGAAATCGCCGATCTCGCCGACGAAGACAAGCAAGTGTTCCTCGCTGACATGGGCATGGAAGAGCCGGGCCTGAACCGCGTGATCCGCGCCGGCTTCAAGCTGCTCGGCCTGCAGACGTATTTCACGGCCGGCGTGAAGGAAGTGCGCGCATGGACGATCCATATCGGCGATACGGCGCCGCAGGCGGCGGGCGTGATTCACACCGATTTCGAACGCGGCTTCATCCGTGCACAGACGATCGGCTTCAATGACTTCGTGGCCTTCAAGGGCGAACAGGGCGCGAAGGAAGCGGGCAAGATGCGCGCAGAAGGCAAGGAATATGTTGTGCATGACGGCGACGTGATGAACTTCCTGTTCAACGTCTAAGGACTGCGGCGCTCTCGCCGCTCATCCTGCAAACCTCGCGGAAAACCCCGTAAGCCCCGGTGGCTACGGGGTTTTTTCATGCCTTTGCAACAAGCAGGCGCCGCTCGCTGGTCATCCTTTCGCTTCAGAATCGCCGGTGCTAAATTGCGCCTTTCGGCATTCGCAAGCAAAAAAAGCCTGCTCACGTACAGCAGCGCCGCAACCCTGCGCCAGCAAGCCACGGAATATGACCGTTCATTGCATGCGCAACGAGGATCATCGCGTGACTGTCATCGAACGTAACTAGAATCGCGCAACCCAACCCTGCGCTTGACCCGAAGAAGGAGACCATCGATGAGTTGCAAGCCCCTGTTTCGTTCGCTTTCCTTTGCTGCGATGCTGGCCTTTGGCACCAGCGAGGCCGCCCACGCCGCAACAGAAATCCAGTTCTGGCACGCGATGGAAGCAGCACTCGGCGAGAGACTGAACGACATCGCGAACGACTTCAACGCCTCGCAAAGCGACTACAGGATTGTCCCGGTGTTCAAGGGCAGCTACGACCAGACGCTCGCCGCGGGCATCGCCGCGTATCGCAGCGGCAATGCTCCCGCGATCCTGCAGGTCTATGAAGTGGGCACCGCCACGATGATGCAGGCGAAGAAGGCCGTGATCCCGGTATCGGACGTGTTCAAACAGGCCAGTGTGCCATTCGACGAAAAGGCATTCGTGCCGACCATCGCGGGCTACTACAGCGATGCAAAGACCGGCCATCTGATCTCAATGCCGTTCAACAGCTCGACACCCGTGCTGTACTACAACAAGGACGCCTTCAAAAAGGCCGGCCTCGATCCCAACCAGCCGCCGAAAACCTGGGCCGAGCTGCAACAGGATGCGCAGAAGCTGAAGGCGTCGGGCATGTCATGCGGCTATTCGTCTGGCTGGCAAAGCTGGATCCAGCTCGAGAACTACAGCGCGTGGCATGGCGCGCCGTTCGCGTCGAGGAACAACGGTTTCGACGGCGCCGACGCGCAGCTTGAATTCAACAAGCCGCTCCAGGTCGCGCACATCCAGTTCCTGCAGAACATGGCGAAGGACGGCACGTTCACCTACGTCGGCCGCAAGGACGAGCCGGTATCGAAGTTCTATAGCGGCGACTGCGGGATCATCACGAACTCGTCGGGCTCGCTTGCCACGATCAGGAAGTACGCGAAGTTCAACTTCGGCACCGGCATGATGCCGTACGACGCGAGCGTGAAAGGCGCGCCGCAGAACGCGATCATCGGTGGCGCGAGCCTCTGGGTGCTGTCGGGCAAGGATCCGGCTGTCTACAACGGCGTGGCGAAATTCCTCGCGTATCTGAGCTCGCCGCCGGTGGCGGCAAAGTGGCATCAGGACACGGGCTATCTGCCCGTTACCACCGCAGCCTATCAACTGACGCAGCAACAGGGCTTCTACGAGAAGAATCCGGGCAGCGACACGGCGATCCGCCAGATGCTCAACAAGCCGCCGCTGCCGTACACCAAAGGGCTGCGTCTGGGCAACATGCCGCAGATCCGCACGATCATCGACGAGGAACTCGAGCAGGTCTGGGCACAGAAAAAGTCCCCGCAGGAAGCGCTCGACTCCTCGGTCTCGCGCGGCGACGAGTTGCTGCGTCGCTTCGAAAAGGCCGGCGGCTGAGCGCCGGCCACGTTCAGTCCGTGATCAGAACCGGTGCACGTCGTCAGGGCACCGTCTGACGCACTGAACGCCGGCTGGTTTCTGCGGGCGCAACCAACGCGCTCGCGTGCATCCTCTTCGGGAACACTCGATGGAAAAGCGATCCCGCTTCGGCACAGGCGTCCTGCCTTATCTGCTGGTCGCGCCGCAACTCGCGATCACGCTGCTGTTCTTTCTGTGGCCTGCCGGCGTGGCGCTATGGCAGTCCACGCAAACTCAGGATGCGTTCGGCACGTCCAGCGAATTCGTCGGGCTCGGCAATTTCAGACAGATCTTCGCCGACCCGCTCTATCTGGCGTCGCTCAACACGACGCTGATCTTCTGTTCGCTCGTCACGGTCGGCGGACTCGTCATTTCGCTGCTACTCGCGGCCTGCGCCGATCGCGTGACGCGCGGCGCAAAAGCCTATCAGACGCTGCTCATCTGGCCGTATGCGGTCGCGCCCGCCATCGCCGCCGTGCTCTGGTCGTTTCTCTTCAATCCGAGCATCGGGCTCGTGACCTATGCGCTCGCCCGATACGGCATCGTGTGGAATCACGCGCTCAACGCCGGACAGGCCATGTTCCTGGTCGTGCTCGCCTCGGTCTGGAAACAGGTCAGCTATAACTTCCTGTTCTTCTACGCCGGTCTGCAGGCCATTCCGCGATCGCTGATCGAGGCAGCCGCCATCGATGGTGCGGGTCCGGTGCGCCGTTTCTTCGGCATCGCGTTGCCCCTGCTGTCGCCGACAAGCTTCTTCCTGCTCGTCGTCAATCTCGTCTACGCGTTTTTCGACACCTTCCCGATCATCGATGCAGCCACCGGCGGCGGCCCCGCGCAATCGACCCGGACGCTGATCTACAAGATCTTCGCCGAAGGCTTTCAGGGGCTCGATATCGGCAGTTCAGGCGCGCAGTCGGTGGTGCTGATGTTGATCGTCATCGCGCTGACCGTCGTGCAGTTCCGTTTCATCGAACGGAGGGTCCAGTACTCATGATCGAGAATCGACGCGGGTTCGACCTCTTCTGCCACGCGGTGCTGATCGTCGGAGTGGTGCTGGTCGTGTTTCCGGTGTACGTCGCGTTTTGTGCCGCGACGATGGATGAGCACCAGGTCTTCAGCGTGCCGCTTTCGCTCGTGCCCGGCACGCATCTGTTCGCCAACATCGCGACCGTGTGGTCGCACGGCAGCGGCAACGCCGCGAGTCCGTTCGGCCGCATGCTGCTCAACAGCCTCGTGATGGCGCTCGTCATTACCATCGGCAAGATCGCTGTGTCGATGCTCTCCGCTTACGCGATCGTGCTCTTCCGCTTTCCGTTCAGGAATCTTTCGTTCTGGCTGATCTTCATCACGCTGATGCTGCCGGTCGAAGTGCGCATCTTCCCGACCGTGCAGGTGGTGTCGTCGCTGCACCTGAGCAACACATACGCCGGGCTGACGCTACCCTTGATCGCCTCGGCCACGGCGACCTTCCTGTTCCGGCAGTTCTTCATGACATTGCCGGACGAGCTGATGGAAGCCGCACGCATCGATGGCGCCGGGCCGCTGCGTTTCTTCTGGGACATAGTCGTTCCCCTGTCGAAGACGAACATGGCGGCGCTGTTCGTGATCACCTTCATTTACGGCTGGAACCAGTATCTGTGGCCGATCCTGATCACCAGCCAGCAATCGATGACGACGGCGGTGGTCGGCATCCGGGGCATGATCGCGTCCGGCGACACGGCAACTGAATGGCATCTCGTCATGACCGCGACGCTGCTCGCGATGCTGCCGCCACTCGTCGTCGTGCTGGTGATGCAGCGCTGGTTCGTGCGGGGCCTCGTGGATGCCGAAAAATAGGCGGCTCAGGCTTTTGTCCTCAACTGAAAACATCACGGTCGCGCATTTCGGGCATGGCGCGACCGTTCCGGATGCACTGAAAAAAGGTGAGCGGGAATGGCTGCACTGACGTTGAAGAGCGTGAAAAAGACCTACGACGGCAAACAGTTCGTGCTGCACGGCATCGACGTGGATGTTGCCGATGGCGAATTCGTCGTAATGGTCGGGCCGTCGGGCTGCGGCAAGTCGACACTGCTGCGCATGGTGGCAGGACTCGAGCGCATCTCCGATGGAACGATCTCGATCGACGGCAAGGTCGTCAATACGCTCGAGCCCAAGGACCGCAACATCGCGATGGTGTTCCAGAACTATGCGCTCTATCCGCACATGAGCGTCGCGCAGAACATGGGGTACGCGCTGAAGATCGGCGGCGTGGACCGCGCGACCATCGAGCGGCGCGTCGAGGCCGCGGCGAAGATTCTCGAGCTCGAACCGCTGCTGGCCAGGAAGCCCCGCGAACTGTCCGGCGGACAGCGGCAACGCGTCGCGATGGGCCGTGCGATCGTGCGCGAACCGGCGGTGTTTCTGTTCGACGAGCCGCTTTCGAATCTCGACGCGCGGCTGCGGGTGCAAATGCGCCTGGAAATCCAGCGCCTGCATGCGCGGCTCGCAACGACGAGCCTCTACGTCACCCACGACCAGATCGAAGCGATGACCCTGGCCCAGCGGGTGATCGTGATGAACCGCGGCCACGCGGAGCAGATCGGCGCGCCCACCGATGTCTACGAGCGCCCGGCGACAGTGTTCGTCGCCAGTTTTATCGGCTCGCCGGCCATGAATCTGCTGGAAGGCCGCGTGTCCGGCGACGGTACATTTTTTGAAGTGGCGGGCAGCGGGCCGAGGCTGCCGCTTGCCGGGCTGCCGGGCATCGGTGGGGAACTGGCGGCCGGACGCGAGTGGATTGTCGGCATCCGTCCGGAGCATATGACGCCAGGTCAGCCGGGCGTTGCGCACGTGACGCTCCCGGTCGACTCCTGCGAGTTGCTGGGCGCCGACAATCTGGTCCACGGTCGTTGGGGCAAGCACGACGTTACGGTGCGCCTGCCTCACGCACATCGGCCGGCGCGCGGCGAGGCGCTGGCAGTGGCGCTTCCCGCTCAACGTCTCCACTTTTTCGACCCGGCGACAGGCAAGCGTGTCAATTGACTGATCCGCCCTCACCGCAGGCATTGCGGCCTGGCCGATCAGCATAAGCCGGTGCCTTCGCCCTGGAGCGCGAAGTACAATGGCGTTTCTCCCACGCGCGCCGGCCTGCCGGCGCCGGCCGGGAACCCGACAAACCCATATCCATCCACCCACGACCGCCCGCGCTCGCGGCTGGCGGCGTCAACGCGTGACTTCAAGCAAATGGCCCAATACGTATTCACCATGAACCGGGTCGGCAAGATCGTGCCGCCCAAGCGTCAAATCCTCAAAGACATCTCGCTGTCGTTTTTCCCCGGCGCGAAAATCGGCCTGCTCGGCCTGAACGGCTCGGGTAAGTCGACGCTGATCCGCATCATGGCGGGCGTCGACAAGGACATCGAAGGCGAAGCCACGCCGATGCCGAACCTGAACATCGGCTATCTGCCGCAGGAGCCGCAACTCGATCCGCAGAAAACGGTGCGCGAAGCAGTCGAAGAAGGTCTTGGCGACGTGTTCAACGCGCAAAAGAAGCTCGATGAAATCTATGCCGCGTACGCAGAGCCGGACGCCGACTTCGACGCGCTCGCCGCCGAGCAGGCCAGATACGAAGCGATCCTCGCCACGGCCGACGGCGGCAGCCCGGAGCAGCAGATCGAAGTCGCCGCTGACGCACTGCGCCTGCCCGCCTGGGACGCGAAGATCGAGCATCTGTCGGGCGGCGAGAAACGCCGCGTCGCGCTATGCAAGCTGCTGCTGGAAAAGCCGGACATGCTGCTGCTCGACGAGCCGACCAACCACCTGGACGCCGAGTCGGTCGAATGGCTGGAGCAGTTCCTCACGCGCTTCCCGGGCACAGTGGTTGCTGTGACCCACGACAGATACTTCCTCGACAACGCCGCGGAATGGATTCTTGAACTCGACCGTGGCTACGGCATTCCGTGGAAGGGCAACTACAGCAGCTGGCTCGACCAGAAGGAAGAGCGGCTGAAGCAGGAAGAAGCATCGGAATCGGCGCGCCAGAAGGCAATCAAGAAGGAGCTGGAGTGGGTGCGCCAGAATCCGAAGGGCCGTCAGGCGAAGTCGAAGGCGCGGATTGCGCGCTTTGAAGAATTGAACAGCCAGGATTACCAGAAGCGCAACGAAACGTCGGAAATCTTCATTCCGGTCGGTGACCGGCTCGGCAATGAAGTGATCGAGTTCAAGAACGTGAGCAAGTCATACGGCGACCGTCTGCTGCTCGACAATCTGAGCTTCAAGATTCCGGCGGGCGCGATCGTCGGCATCATCGGGCCGAACGGCGCCGGTAAGTCGACGCTGTTCCGCATGCTGACCGGCAAGGAACAGCCGGATTCGGGCGAGATCGTGCAAGGCCCGACCGTGAAGCTCGCTTACGTCGATCAGAGCCGCGATGCGCTCGATGGCTCGAAGACCGTGTTCGAAGAGATTTCCGGCGGCGCGGACGTGCTGACGGTGGGCAAGTACGAGACGCCGTCGCGCGCCTATATCGGCCGCTTCAACTTCAAGGGTGGCGACCAGCAGAAGAATGTCGGTAACCTGTCTGGCGGTGAGCGCGGCCGGCTGCATCTGGCGAAGACGCTGATTGCGGGCGGCAATGTGCTGCTGCTCGACGAACCGTCGAACGACCTCGACGTCGAAACGCTGCGCGCGCTCGAAGACGCGTTGCTCGAATTCGCGGGCTCGGTGCTGGTGATTTCCCATGATCGCTGGTTCCTCGACCGGATCGCGACGCACATTCTGGCGTTCGAAGGCGATTCGCAGGCGACGTTCTTCGACGGCAACTATCAGGAATACGAGGCGGACAAGCGCAACCGTCTTGGCGAGGAAGGCGCGCGGCCGAAGCGACTGCGCTACAAACCGATCAGCCGGTAAGGAACGCGGGCGGCAACCCGGGCGGCGGTCAGGGCCACGCACCGTGAGCGACCCGGCGACGAGGAGGCAGGCATGGCGTTGTCGAAGGGCGGGCGCGTGGCCGTTGCAATCGCTGGCGTAGTTGCGGCGCTGATCGTCGCCGCGCTCGCCGGTCTCTATTTCGTCCAGCACGAAGTAAAAGAGCGCGTGATTCAGGCGCTCGGCCCGCTCGGCAGCGCCGACTCGATCGATGTCGGCCTGTCCTCCGTCCGCCTCACCAACGTCCGTCTGAAGCCACCCGAAGGCTGGCCCGCGAGCGACCCGCTGCACGCCGACGAGATCACGCTGACGCCCGACGTCCGCGAAATGATCCAGCAGCGCGTGCATCTGCGCAATGTCGTGATTAGCGGTTTCACCCTCACCGTGGTGCGAACCGCGGGCGGCAGCCTCAAGTTGCTGCCGAATCTGCGGGAGTCTTTGAGCAGCCCCAGCAGCGCCGGCCCGAAAAGTGCGAACGGTGCGAGCAGTACGAACGAAGCACCGCTGCCGCCCGAAAAGCTCTTCGATCACATCGAATTCCGACAGGGCACGTTCGTGTTCTACGACTTCGAAGTGAGCAATCCAGCGCACAGGATCATCGTTAGCGACGCGAACGCAAGCATCACTCACATCCATCTGCCCGATCTCAACGAACCCACCACAGTCGCCGTCAATGGCTCGATCAAGGGGCCATCGCATACCGGCACGGTTTCGTTCAACGGGTGGATAAAAATCGCCAGCAAGGATTCGCAGACCACTACGACGCTACGCGGCGTCGACCTCACGACGCTCGATCCGTATTTGTTGAAGAAACCCGGCGCGAAAGCGCAGGTGACGGGGGGCACGCTCGACATGACCGTCGAATCGACGGTGCGCAACTATCAGCTGCATGCACCGGGTACGGTAACGCTGCACAATCTGCAACTTGCCGACACCGATAATCCGCTCGACACCTTCCTGTCGATCCCGACGAGAGCTGCCGTTGCGGCGCTCAAGCAACATAACGGCGAGATCACGCTGCACTTCGTCCTCGACGGCAATCTGCGCGACCCGAGGTTTTCGCTGAACGAAAGCCTGATGACGAAGATCGCCAGCGGCTTTGCCTCGGCGCTCGGAGTGAGCGTCGAAGGCGTCGCGAAAGGCGCCGGCGAGACGGTCAAAGGTCTCGGCAATGCACTGCTGAACCTGATCGGCAAGTAATCGCCCGCATCGCACCGACGCGATACGGGTTGGAGCGCTCGTCAACTCAAACCGGCAGCCCTAGTTCGCGTAGTTTCGCATCGGTCTGCGCGGCGCTCGTGTGATGAACGCCATGCCAGCCGAGCGCGGTCGCGGCTTCGGCGTTCTTCCGGTTATCGTCGATGAAGACGAGTTCCGCCGGCTGGATACCTGGAAGATGCCTTTCGACGCGCTTCACCATCTCGGCGAAAATCGCCGGATCAGGCTTGACGAGTTTTACGCGGCCTGACACCACGATGTCCTTGAAGCGTCGCAGCACGGGGAAGTTTTCCCACGCATAGGGGAACGTCTCCGCCGACCAGTTCGTGAGGCCGAACAGCGGCACGCCTGCCGAGTCGAGTTTCTCGAGCGTTGCGATGCCATCGTCAAGCACCCCTGCGATCATCTCGTGCCACTGTTCATAGAATGCGCGGATCAGCGTTTCATGCTCGGGAAACTTCGCGATCAGTTCGGCGGTGCCCTCTTCGATCGTCTGGCCGCCGTCCTGCTGGATCACCCAGTCCATCGCGCAAACGTGGGTCAGAAACCAGCGGCGCTCCGTGTCGTCCGGAATCAGCATCCGGTACAGATATTCGGGGCTCCAGTCGATCAATACGCCGCCGAAATCGAAAACGACTGCCTTGATGCTCATGCGAATTCCCTCACAAGCACATCGGAAAGCGGGGTCACAGAGACGCGATTGCCCGCCATGGACGAATTTGCCCACACCCAGTTGTGATGAGCGACGATCTGCTCAGGCATGAGATGCGGTCTTTGCTGCGTGGTATGCAGATCGGAAACGACCGTGGTCCGGTAGCCGAGCGTGACGGCCCGGCGCGCTGCCGTGTCGACGCAGAACTCGGTCGCATAGCCGCAAACCAGCAGGCGGTCGATGCCGAGGCGCTCGAGCTGTGCGTCCAGCGTCGTCTCGTGAAACGAATCGCCGACGGTCTTATGCACGACGCAGTCATCGCCAGTTCGTAAAAGCGCCGGATGCAGTTGCCAGCTTTCAGTGCCGAGCGCGACTTCCGCGCCTGGTGCGCCGTCATGCTGGATGAAAAACACCGGCGCGCCCGCCACGCGCGCGGCGGCGGTAAGCCGGTTGATACCGTCGATCACTTCATCGCCTCGATACGACGCTGACGGGCCACAGAAAAACTCCCGCTGCACGTCGATAACCATCACCGCCACGCCTGCCATGTACCAGGTTCCCCGTATGAATTCGCGATACCGCCGGGCGCCTTGCCTGCCTCGCCCGGCAATGACTGTCTGCGCCGGCGGACCGCGTCAGGCCCGCGCGACAATGAATCGCAGGTTGCCGGCCCGCCTCAGACCGGTTGCGTACGCATTTCGAGCCACGCCTTCGCATCGCCGGAAACATGCGGCGACACGCGCGTGCGCACCGTCTCGTGATACGCGTTGAGCCACGCGCGCTCGTCGTCACGCAGCAGCGCGAGATCGACACAGCGTGTGTCGATCGGACAGAGGGTCAGCGTCTCGAACTTCAGGAAATCGCCGAACTCGGTCTGTTCAGCCGGGCGGTTCAGCACGAGGTTCTCGATCCGGATCCCCCACTTGCCCGGCCGGTAGATGCCCGGCTCGATCGACGTGATCATCCCTGCTTCCATTGCCGTCCACGCTTCGGCCGGCGCGTAGTGCGAAATCACCTGCGGACCTTCGTGCACATTCAGGAAGTAGCCGACGCCGTGACCCGTTCCGTGGCCGTAGTCCGCACCTGCCTCCCAGATCGGCGCGCGCGCAATCGAATCGAGCATCGGCGAACGGATGCCGCGCGGGAACTGCGCGCGCGACAGCGCCATCGTGCCCTTGAGCACCGTGGTGAAATCCCGACGGTGTTCGGCCGTGATCGAGCCGATCGGCACCACGCGCGTGATGTCCGTCGTGCCGCTCAGGTACTGGCCGCCCGAATCGATCAGCAACAACCCGTTGCCCTCGATCGTCGCGTGCGACGCTTCGGTCGCGCGGTAATGCGGCATCGCGCCGTTCGCGTTGAAGCCCGCAATGGTGCCGAAGCTAAGCGTGACAAACCCCGGCCGACGCGCACGCGCAGCCGTCAGGCGTTCGTCGATGGTCAGCTCGGTGATCGTTTCGCGACCCAGCGCACCTTCGAACCACGCAAAGAATTCGGCAAGCGCCGCGCCGTCCTGCTCCATCGTCGCGCGGACGTGTTCGGCCTCGGCCTCGGTCTTGCGCGATTTGAGGAACGTCGACGGGTTCACGGCCTCGACGA
Organism: Paraburkholderia sp. GAS448; assembly: GCF_050435685.1. Classification (NCBI taxonomy): domain Bacteria; kingdom Pseudomonadati; phylum Pseudomonadota; class Betaproteobacteria; order Burkholderiales; family Burkholderiaceae; genus Paraburkholderia; species Paraburkholderia sp. GAS448. Next base: position 97,937 of record NZ_JBNDKT010000024.1, on the reverse strand, counting down.
TCTTCACCTGCGGCGGCACCGCTTTCAACAGGCCGAAGGTGATGCGGCGCGGATCGATCAGCAGCGTGGCGCCTGCCGGCAGGGCGGCGAGCGCGTCGGCGGCCCTGGCGTACGGCTCGACGCGGATACCGTCGCTCGCCAGCGAGTCGGCGAGCGCCTGCGGCACCTTGCCGTCAGCGACGAACAGGGACGCACGATCGAGCCCGATCAGCGCGTGCGCAACGAATACCGGGTTGTAGCTGACATCGGCGCCACGCAGATTCAGAAGCCACGCGAGATCGTCGAGCGTCGAGATGAAATGCCACTGCGCGCCCTTTTCCTGCATCGAACGACGGATCTGGTCGAGCTTGTCGGCGCGCGTGACACTCGCGTGCGGAGCCGCGTGTTCGTACACCGCTTCGGCCGGCAACGAAGGCCGCTGTGGCCAGATCGCGTCCAGCAGATCGACATCGGTGCGTAGCATGATGTCGCGCGCTGTTAGCGCTTCGGTCAGCGTGCGCGCAGCAGCGACGCCGAGCACAGCGCCGTCGACGCCCACCGTCGAGCCGCTCTCGACGTTCTGAGCCAGCCAGTCGACATGAGGCGTGCTTTGCTGGCCGGCCATCATCTTCATCAGTTGCACGCCGGTGCCGGCGAGTTGCGCTTCAGCCTGGACCCAGTAGCGGCTGTCGACCCACAGGCCGGCGAAGCTATCCGTCACGACCAGCGTGCCAACCGAGCCGGTGAAGCCCGACAGCCATTGCCGCCCCTGCCAGCGCCCGGGCAGATATTCGGAGAGGTGCGGATCGGCGGACGGCACCAGGTACGCAGCGAGACCTTCGCGCGCCATCGCACCGCGCAGCAACGCGATGCGTTCAGGAATGGAGGAAATTTCGGGGAGTCGGGCGTTCATTGTTCACCTGCAGGTTCATCGACGGGATAACAGGCCAACCGTCACGGCGACGGCGATCAGCGCAAAAGTGGTACAGGCCAGCCACTCGAGGGTATCACCATCATGGAAGACACCGGTCACGTTACCGGCCATCAGCGCAAAAGCCGAGCCGGTCACGCCGGCGATGAGCGCGGCCCACACGCGTACGCGACTGCCGCGCCGCAGCGGATGCAACCACCAGCCCACGAAGCCGACCACCGCGCCGAGGATCACGATTCCCACCCAGCCCATCAGCGACGCACCTCGTGCGCTTTCAGACTGATCCTATAGGTTCGGGTCGTTTCCAGAGCTAGCATTTTTGTCTCATTAACCAACAGGTCAGCACGGCGCTTTCCGCGTAGCGGTTGAGTTTAGGGGCCGGGATAACGTAAGGCAAGCCGCAGCACGGCACGTGCTGTCAGCCCATCCCGCCTGCCACGCTGAAAGCGCACCATGCGAATTGCCCTCATCGAGCCGGACCGGCGTCATGCCGAAATGGTTGTCCGCCTGCTGTTTGCGGGCGGTCACGCGTGCCAGCATTTCATCTCCGGGAAATCGTTCCTCGCCCACGCCGTCGGCGAAACCTTCGACCTTCTCCTGACCGACATCCGGCCCGGCGATCTCGCCGCCGAAGACGTCATTCCGCTCGCCCGCCAGATCCTGCCCGGTTTGCCCGTGATCGTCCTGATGACGGTGCCACGCGAAAGCGAGATCGTCGCAAGCCTGCGCGCCGGCGCCGACGATTGCCTGTCCAAACCCGTACGCGGTCCGGAAATGCTGGCCCGCGTCGATGCGTTGTTGCGGCGCGCCGGCGTCCTCCGCCCGTCCAACCGGCCGCGCAACGTGTTCGGTGACTATGCGTTCGATACGTCGGGCGGTGTCGTCGCGTTCCGCGGGGAGCGAGTCGAACTGACACCGAAGGAATTCCTGTTTGCGCTTCTGCTGTTCACCAACCTGTCGCGTCCAGTCTCGCGCGCGCAGATCCGCGAAAACGTCTGGACGCACAGCCGCGACGTTAAATCGCGCACGCTGGATACACACGCGTGTCGCCTACGCGCGAAACTCCAGCTACGCCCGGAGAACGGCTATTCGCTGACGCCACTGTACGGTTACGGATACCAGCTCGACCGGGTCGGAGCAGCGCACGCCGACCCGCAACCTGGCAGCGTCAATGAAAGAATCACGGAAACGCTATAATATTGGGCTAAATCATAGAGCCCCACGATTGCGTCCCTAATGTTGCGCCTCCTATGCAGCTTTTAACGATCGGAATCAATCACCACACCGCGCCCGTCGCTTTGCGCGAACGCGTGGCGTTTCCGCTCGAACAGATCAAACCTGCACTGGCGACCTTCAAGGAACTCTGGCTGGGGCCAGCAGCCCGCACAGCGCCGGAAGCGGCGATTCTGTCCACCTGCAACCGCACCGAACTCTACTGCGCCACCGACGACCAGGCCGCCCGCGACGCGGCGATCCACTGGCTGTCCCGCTACCACCACCTGGCCATCGACGAACTCGCGCCGCACGTCTACGCGTTGCCGCAGTCGGAAGCGGTGCGCCACGCGTTTCGCGTCGCGTCTGGGCTGGATTCGATGGTGCTTGGTGAAACCCAGATCGTCGGCCAGATGAAAGATGCCGTCCGCACGGCGTCCGAAGCCGGCGCGGTGGGCACGTATCTGAACCAGTTGTTCCAGCGCACCTTCGCGGTCGCGAAAGAAGTGCGCAGCACGACGGAAATCGGGGCGCAATCGGTATCGATGGCGGCCGCGGCCGTGCGGCTCGCGCAGCGCATCTTCGACAAGGTGTCCAACCAGCGCGTGCTGTTCATCGGTGCGGGCGAGATGATCGAGTTGTGCGCGACGCACTTCGCTGCCCAGCAGCCGCGCGAACTGGTGGTTGCAAATCGCACTGCCGAGCGTGGCGCGCGGCTCGCGGAGCGTTTCAACGGGCGCGCGATTCCTTTGTCCGAACTGCCTGCGCGGATGCACGAATTCGACATCATCGTGTCGTGCACTGCCTCGACGCTGCCGATCATCGGTCTGGGCGCCGTCGAGCGCGCCGTGAAGGCGCGGCGTCACCGGCCGATCTTCATGGTCGATCTGGCCGTGCCGCGCGACATCGAACCCGAAGTCGGCCAGCTCGAAGACGTGTTTCTGTACACTGTCGACGACCTCGGCGCGATTGTCCGCGAAGGCAACGCGTCTCGTCAGGCTGCGGTCGCGCAGGCCGAAGCGATCATCGAAACGCGCGTGCAGAATTTCATGCAGTGGCTCGATGCGCGGAGCATCGTGCCGGTCATCCGCCACATGCACACGCAGGCTGATGCACTTCGCCGCGCCGAAGTCGAACGTGCGCAGAAAATGCTCGCGCGCGGCGAAGATCCGGCAGCGGTGCTCGAAGCGCTGTCGCAGTCGCTCACCAACAAGCTGATCCACGGCCCGACGCACGCGCTCAACCGCGCCAGCACGGAGAACCGTGACAAGCTCATCGAACTGATGAGCGGTTTCTACCGGCACTCCGGCTCGTCCGACCCGTCCAACCGTTAGCGACGCTGCTGCCGCCAGCTGACGGGGCCACCCGTCGCGTTCCGACCCGGGCTTTCGGCCCGCTTCCTCGATACCCGCCGTCCTTTCCGGAGCCCGCTCCGATCCGTCCGATGAAAACGAGCATGCAAAGCAAGCTCGACCAGCTCACAACCCGGCTGGCCGAACTGAACGATCTGTTGAGCCGCGAGGACATCACCTCGAATCTCGACCAATACCGCAAGCTCACCCGCGAGCATGCGGAACTGGGCCCTGTTGTCGAGCAATACGGACTGTGGCGCCAGGCGCTCAATGATGAAGCCACCGCGCAGGAACTGCTGTCGGACGCGTCGATGCGCGATTTCGCCGAGGAAGAAATCCGCGCGGCACGTGAACAGAAGGCGAAGCTCGAAAGCGAATTGCAGACGATGCTGCTGCCGAAAGATCCGAACGATTCGCGCAATATCTTCCTGGAAATTCGCGCGGGCACGGGCGGCGACGAGTCCGCTCTGTTCGCTGGCGACCTGCTGCGGATGTACCTGCGCTACGCGGAACGAAACCGCTGGCAGGTCGAGATGATGTCGGCGAGCGAATCGGATCTGGGCGGCTATAAGGAAGTGATCGCGCGGATCGCCGGCGACGCCGCGTATTCGAAGCTGAAGTTCGAGTCCGGCGGCCATCGTGTGCAGCGCGTACCCGCTACCGAAACGCAGGGCCGCATTCACACGTCGGCGTGCACGGTCGCGGTGATGCCGGAAGCGGACGAAATCGGCGAAGTCGAGATCAATCCCGCCGATCTGCGCATCGATACGTTCCGTGCGTCGGGCGCCGGCGGCCAGCACATCAACAAGACAGACTCGGCGGTGCGCGTGACGCACCTTCCGACTGGCATTGTCGTCGAATGTCAGGACGACCGGTCGCAGCACAAGAACAAGGATCGCGCGCTAAAGGTGCTCGCCGCGCGCATCAAGGACAAACAGTCCCACGAGCAGCAGGCGAAGGAAGCCGCGACGCGCAAGAGCCTGATCGGCTCGGGCGACCGGTCGGAACGGATCCGCACGTACAACTTCCCGCAGGGACGTCTCACCGATCACCGGATCAACCTGACGCTGTATCGGCTCGAAGCGATCATGGATGGCGACCTCGACGAACTGATCGCCGCGCTTGTGAGCGAGCATCAGGCGGAGCTGCTGGCGTCGCTCGGTGACGCGGAATAACGCGCTGCCGCCATGGAAAATGTCGCTACGCTGTTGCGCGCCTCACCGCTGCCAGCGCTCGAAGCGCGAATTCTGCTCGCCCACATGCTCGGCTGGCGGCGCACGGAGTTGATCACGCGTAGCGATGAGCCGCTCGATGCGGCGCTGGTGGCTCGCTATCGGGAGCTGGAGGCGCGCCGTGTTGCGGGCGAGCCGGTTGCACAACTGGTTGGCGTGCGGGAGTTTTTCGGACTCGATTTCGAAGTCACGCCGCATGTGCTGATTCCGCGTCCGGATACCGAACTGCTGGTCGAGACGGCGCTGGATGCGCTGGACGGCCTGAGGCGGCCGTGCGTGCTCGATCTCGGCACCGGAACCGGTGCTATTGCCATTGCGATTGCCGATGCGCGACCTGACGCGCAGGTGTGGGCCGTGGACTGTTCGCCGGAAGCGCTGAAGGTAGCCACCCGCAACGCGATGCGCCTGCTCGATCCGGCGCGCCCTGGCGGGCTGTTGCATCTGGCGCAGGGCGACTGGTACGCGGCGCTCGCCGACGGCACGCTGCGCTTTCACACCATCGTGAGCAACCCGCCGTACATTGCGAGCGGCGATCCGCACCTGTCCGAAGGCGATCTGCGCTACGAGCCCCGCGGCGCGCTCACCGACGAAGCCGACGGCCTTTCCGCGATCCGCGCCATCATCTCAGGTGCCCCGGCGTGGCTTGCGCCAGGCGGGGCGCTGTGGATCGAGCATGGATACGATCAGGCCGGGGCGGTTCGCGCGCTACTCGACGCTGAAGGTTTGGCCGAGGTCCAGTCCCTACGCGATCTGGCGGACATCGAACGTATCAGCGGGGGCGTGCTGCCCGGCTGAAGTAGGGCTGGGCCCGCGGCACGCCGGCAGCTCAACCCCGGCGCGGCCCTCAGCCTGTGCAAACGAAATCCGCTATCATTTGAACCTATCCCGCAATCATTCCGGAACCGCAAGGTCAGTCATGGATACGCAACAACGCATCAAGCAAATCGTCGACGAAAACACCGTCGTACTCTTCATGAAGGGCAACGCACAGTTTCCGATGTGTGGCTTTTCGGGCCGCGCCGTCCAGATCCTGAAGGCATGCGGCGTCGACGAATTCAAGACCGTCAACGTCCTCGACGACGAAGGCGTGCGCCAGGGCATCAAGGAATACTCCAACTGGCCGACCATTCCGCAGCTTTACGTGAAGGGCGAGTTCATCGGGGGCTCGGACATCATGATGGAGATGTACCAGTCCGGCGAACTGCAGCAGCTGTTTGCCGCTGCGTAATTCCGCCCACGCGGCGCACGCCATGGAAACCCGGGCTGCGCCGCCGCGCCGGCTGATCATTGCCATCACCGGCGCGACGGGTGCCGTCTATGGCATCCGGCTGCTCGAAACGCTGAAGAAGCTTGGCGGCGTCGAGAGCCATCTGCTGATCTCCAGCGCCGGCTGGCTCAACATCCAGCACGAACTCCAATTGACCAAAGACGACGTGCATCCGCTTGCGGATGTCGTTCATTCTGTGCGCGACATCGGCGCAAGCATCGCGTCAGGCTCATTCGCAACCGACGGCATGATCGTCGCCCCCTGCTCGATGAAGACGCTCGCCAGCGTGGCGCATGGCCTCTCCGACAACCTGATCAGCCGTGCCGCTGACGTCACCCTCAAGGAACGTCGCCGGCTCGTGCTGATGGTGCGCGAGACGCCCTTGAACCTCGCGCATCTGCGCAATATGACGGCGGTCACGGAAATGGGCGGGGTGATCTTTCCTCCGCTCCCGGCGTTCTACAACCGGCCGGCGTCAATCGATGAGATGGTCGATCACACCGTGGCGCATGCGCTGGACCTGTTCGGGCTCGGCCCGGCGCTCGCGCCCGCGTGGCCAGGATTGCACGCCCCAGAGGAATAAAGGCACTCGCCATCGACACGCATTAACAACATCGGCGACACAATCAAATGTCTTTTTAGCCGTTTATTAATCGACGGTGCGGGCCTATATTCAATGCAACCGAAAACTTCCCGGTCGCAGCCGATGCGGCCTTGATGCAATGACCCACTTGCCTACCCTTTTCCTGTCGCACGGCGCGCCGACGCTGCCTATCGACCCATCGCTGCCGTCCAAGGAATTCGCCACGCTGTCGGCGCAATTGCCGCGCCCGAAGGCGATCCTGATGCTGTCGGCGCACTGGGGCACGGCGCAGCCGGTTGTCAGCACGTCGAGCGCGCCCGAGACCATTCACGATTTCTACGGTTTCCCGCGCCAGTTGTACGAAATCCAGTATCCCGCGCCTGGCGCACCGGACGTCGCGCAGCGCGCGGCCGAACTGCTCGGCCAACACGGCATTCCAACGGCGACGCAGCCGCACGGGCTCGATCATGGCGCATGGGTGCCAATGCTGCTGATGTTTCCGGAAGCGGACGTGCCCGTTGCCCAGTTGTCGATCCAGCCGCGCATGGATGCTGCGTATCACTTCAGAATCGGCCGCGCGCTGCAGGCACTGAAGGACGAAGGCGTAATGGTGATCGGCTCAGGCCAGATCACACACAATCTTCGCGCCGCCGATTTTTCGGCCCGTCCCGAGGACGCCGATCCTCGTGTGGAGGAGTTCACCGACTGGTTCGAAGCCCGCCTCGCCGCGCGAGACGTCGACGCGTTGCTCGACTATCGTGCACAGGCGCCGCACGCCGTGCTGATGCACCCGACCGACGAGCATCTGCTGCCCGTTTTCTCGGCCCTCGGTGCCGCCGACGACGACTACACCTTGTCGATCCAGTCGCTCGGCACCTATCAGCGTTCGTTGGCGATGACGAACTATGTGTTCGGCACCGCAGCCTGAGTCGAACTGGATGGATTGAGCGTCCGCGCTCCCCGCTGGGCACAAAGAAAAAGCCCGCCTGATTGTTCAGGCGGGCTTTTTCGTTTCGATTCAGCCAGCTCGGAAACAAACCACGACGCAGAAATTATGCGCCGATGCTTTCGAGAACGTCGTCGTGCGACTCGCACTCTTCAAGATACTCAGTGCGATAACCCGTACGCACGCCCCAGAAATAGAAGACCAGCGAGAAAACGATGACGACCAGCATGTCCCAGCCGTAGGGCAGCACGCCCCAGCCGCCAAACTCCTTGCTGCCGGTCAGCGACAGCACCGCCATCACCGGCAGATAGGCCACCAGCCACCAGGCGGCCTTCAGGTCGCGGCCCCAGCCACCGAAACCCGACTTCGCCTGGAAGTAGAAGTACACCGGCAGCGCGACGACCATCAGCAGGATGATTTCACCCGTCAGCGGCCACTTTGCCCAGTACAGGATCAGCGACGCGCAAACGAACGCGAACGGCGCGATCACTGACATGCCACGGATATGCAACGGCCGATGGAGGTCAGTTGCCGCGCGGCGCAGCGCCATCAGGCTGATCGGGCCCGTCAGATACGAGATCACGGTAGCCACCGAAATCACCGCTGCCAGCGAACTCCAGCCTCGGAAGAAGAACAGGAAGATGAACGACACCAGCAGGTTGAACCACATCGCCTGGCGCGGCACGCCGTACAGCGGGTGCACGTTGCCGAACATCTTCGGCATCGTGTTGTTGCGCTCCATCGCGTAGATCATGCGGGTGGTCGTCGCCATATAGGTCGTGCCGGTGCCACTCGGGCTGACGAACGCGTCGATGTACAGCAGAATCGCGAGCCAGTTCAGGTTTAGCGCAATCGCCAGTTCCGCAAACGGCGACGCGAAGTTGAAGTGGCTCCAGCCCTTCATCACATCGCCCGGGCTCACCGCGCCGATATAGGCGATCTGCAGCAGCACATAGATCACGAGCGCGATCAGGATCGAGCCGATCACTGCGAACGGCACGCTCTTCGAAGGATTGCGCGCCTCGCCTGCAAGGTTGATCGGGCTCTGGAAACCGTTGAACGCGAACACGATGCCGCTTGTCGCAACGGCCGTCAGCACCGCCGACCAGCCATACGGCGCGAAATTGCTCGCCTCGCCGAAGTTTTCCTTGTGAAAGCCGGTCAGCATGAGGCCGAGGATCGTCGCGCCCGGAATCAGGAACTTGAATACGGTGATCGCCGAATTGGCTCGCGCGAACAGTTTCACGCCCCAGTAGTTCAGCAGGAAGTACACGACGACCAGCGCCGCCGACAGCAATAAACCCGGCGTGGTCAGCGAACCATTGACGAACAGCGCATGCGTCCAGTCATAGGGCCAGGTGCTCATGTACTGGATCGATGCTTCCGCTTCGATCGGAATCACCGACACGATGGCGATCCAGTTTGCCCAGGCACTGATAAATCCGACCAGCGCGCCATGCGAGTAGCGCGCGTAGCGCACCATCCCGCCCGATTCCGGAAACATCGCGCCCAGTTCGGCGTAGGTCAGCGCGATCGCGAGAATCACGACGGCGCCGATCACCCATGCACAGATTGCTGCCGGCCCTGCAATTTTTGCCGCCTTCCACGCACCGAACAGCCAGCCCGAGCCGATGATCGAACCCAGCCCGGTCAGCATCAGCGCGAACGGCCCGATGTTTCGTTGAATAGAACTTTTCACGTCTTCTCCTGTATCAAAAGCATGTCGACTCCGCCCCCCTGCTCGTGACACTCGAAGACGGTCTCCTTCCATGCATGCGCAACGCCAACCAGCTGATGCAGGTGCAACCGCCACGCGGCGCGTAGTTTACCGGTTGCACCCACCGCGTGCAGCCGAATGCGCTATGGCCCTACAAAAAATTTGCTCGAATAGCAAGCTTTGTAAGCGAGAACCACTCTTGTCTCAAAATCTTGCGCATATTGGGGCAGTGGGTGTTGACCTTCATCCGAAATCGCCGTATAACGTTCGGGCAGGATTTCAAGCGGCGAGTGAAGGTCTTTCGTAGTTCGCCCATCAACGGTACTCCGGTTGGTCCCATTGCCCCTTCCTTGATTTTCATGCACCCATTGGGCTTCGGCCTTATTCACCATCTTTAGGAACAAGTAATATGGAAACCGGTACCGTCAAGTGGTTCAATGACGCAAAGGGCTTTGGCTTCATCACGCCGGACGGCGGCGGCGAAGATCTGTTCGCGCATTTCTCGGAAATCCGCACGGAAGGCTTCAAGACGCTGCAAGAAAACCAAAAGGTTACGTTTGAAGTGAAGACGGGCCCGAAGGGCAAGCAAGCTGCTAACATCAAGCCGGTGTAAGCACACGCTTCCTTCTGGACGCAAAAAAACCCCGCCTCGGCGGGGTTTTTTCATTTCTGGCGCCGCAATCCGGCGGCAGCCAAGGTATCAACGCCGCAGCGCCGTTCAGGCGATCAGCGGAAGATGCGCCGGGCGTGAATCCCGAGACCGGTCGCCACGCTCGCGAGGCGGTCGCCGAACACCGGCTTCGCAGCCGGAAATGCCGCCGCCAGCGCGTTCGAGAGGAACGCGAGGCCCGTCGAGCCGCCCGTGAAGTAGACGGCGCTGACGTCGCGTGTAGCGACGCCTGCGGCCTGCACGGTGTCGCGGGCGGCCTGCACGATGCGCTGCATGTCGTCGTGACCGGCCTGCACGAGTTGCGCCTCGTCGAATGCGAGGCGCAGATCGTCTTCAACCTGCTCCAGATCGATCATCGTTTCGCCCCCAGCGGAAACGCCGATCTTCGCCTCTTCCGCGAACGCTGCCAGTGCGTGCCCCAGCCGCCGCTCGACGACGCGCATCAGCCGGTCGTGCTGGCGCATGTCGACGTACAGATGCCGCATCAGGCCAAGTTCGCTGGCCCGCTTCGGTGAGTAGACCGTGTTGATCAGGTGCCAGGTCGCGAGATCGAAATACACGCGGCTCGGCAGTTCGCGACCTTCCGGATCCAGCGACTGGTAGCCGAGTTCACGCAGGATCGTCGCGAGCTCCACGCGGCGGTCGAAATCCGTCCCGGCGACGTGCACGCCGTGATGTGCCAGCACATCGTCCTTGCGCTCGATGCGCTTCATCCGCTCGGGCCCAACCCGCACCAGCGAAAAGTCCGATGTCCCGCCGCCGATGTCGGCCACCAGCACCAGTCCTTCTTCGGTCAGATGCGATTCGTAGTCGAACGCGGCCGCGATCGGCTCATACTGGAAGTGGATCTCGCGCAACCCGACGGAGCGCGCCGCCGCTTCCAGCTGTTGCTGGGCGAGCAGGTCGGCACGCGGGTCGTCGTCGACGAAAAACACCGGGCGGCCCAGCACCGCGCGCTCGATCGAAGCGCCCGCCGCCTTTTCAGCCTTGCGTTTGAGGTGGTCGACGAAGAGGCCGATCACATCCGTGTAGCGGATCGCTGAGCCGTCGCCGAGGTCCGTCGTGCTGTCGGCAAGCGCTGAACCGAGAATGCTCTTCATCGAGCGCATCAGCCGGCCGTCGAAGCCGTCTATGTAAGCCTCAAGCGCGGCGCGTCCGTATTCGCGGGTGTTTTCGTCGGTGTTGAAGAAGACGGCGGTCGGCAGCGTCGTGTAGTCGCCCTCAACTGGCGCAAGCCGCAGCGAGGCGCCTTCGGGCAAGGCGACAGCCGAATTCGAGGTGCCGAAGTCAATCGCGCAGTAGGTCATGGCAGGAATCGCTCACGGTTGGCGCGGACGGAAAGGGGACGGGCTTTGTATCATGAAAGCGCGACCGGCATCAACCGGCCAGGCGCAGGGTGCCACGGAACAAAAATTGCTCGATTGCACAGGATATGTCGTCAATTTTCAGGAGACCTTTAGCGATGACCGAGCCGTCCGCCGCTTCGACGCAGGAACATCGTTCCACACCAGTGGGGCCGCCGGAAAATCCAGGTAGCGGTCATGCCCGGCCGGCGATCATTAAAACCGATCTGCCGTCGCGGCTCGACCGGCTTCCGTGGGGTCGCTTCCACACGTTGATCGTCGTTGCGCTGGGCGTGACCTGGCTGCTCGACGGGCTCGAGGTCACGCTGGCGGGCGCCGTGGCGAGCGCGCTGAAATCGAGCCCGACATTGCGCTTTTCGAACGCCGAGGTCGGCCTGACCGGCAGTGCGTACATTGCGGGCGCGGTCCTTGGCGCGCTTGGCTTTGGCTGGCTCACCGACCGGCTCGGCCGCCGCAAACTGTTCTTCATCACCCTCGCGCTCTACCTGGCCGCAACCGTGGCGACGTCGTTCTCCTGGAGTCTGGCGAGCTTCATTGTGTTCCGTTTTCTGACCGGTGCGGGAATCGGAGGCGAATACACCGCCATCAACTCGACGATCCAGGAGTTCACCCCCGCGCGCGTTCGCGGCTGGACCGATCTTGGCATCAACGGCACGTTCTGGATTGGCGCGGCGCTCGGCGCGGCCGGCTCGCTGGTGCTGCTCGACAACAGCCTTCTCCCTGGCGACTGGGGCTGGCGCGCATGTTTCCTCATCGGCGCGGCGCTCGCGCTCGTGATCCTGCCAATGCGCGCCTGGATCCCGGAGAGTCCGCGCTGGCTGCTCACGCATGGCGAGCATCATGAAGCGACGACGATCGTCGAACGCATCGAAGCGCGCTTTCGCGACGATGGCCATACGCTCGCGCAGGACGGCCTCCATCAGCTAAGACTGCGCGCACGCGACCATACTCCCCTGCGGGAAGTGTTCCACACGCTTTTCACGCTGCACCGGCGCAGGGCGCTGGTCGGCCTTTCGCTGATGACCGCCCAGGCGTTCTGCTACAACGCGATCTTCTTCACCTACGCGCTCGTACTGACCGATTTCTACGGCGTACCTGGCGACCACGTCGGCTGGTACCTGCTGCCGTTCGCGCTCGGCAATTTCCTCGGACCGCTGCTGCTTGGACGGTTGTTCGACGTAGTCGGCCGCCGCAAGATGATCGCGGCGACGTACGCGATCTCGGGCGTGTTGCTGGCGGTCAGCGGTTACCTCTTCGAACAGCACCTGCTGGACGTGACGGCGCAGACAATCGCGTGGATGGTGATTTTCTTCTTCGCGTCGGCTGCGGCAAGCTCGGCATATCTGACGGTCAGCGAGTCGTTTCCGCTCGAAATCCGCGCGCTTGCGATTGCGGTGTTTTATGCGTTTGGGACGGCGCTCGGCGGGATCGCCGGTCCGGTGTTCTTCGGGCGGCTGATCGACACCCATCAGCGCAGTGCAGTGTTCACCGGCTATCTGGTCGGTGCGGCATTGATGGTGGCCGCTGCGCTGATCGCGGCGATCTGGGGCGTCGATGCGGAAAGGAAACCGCTGGAAAGCGTCGCATCCCCCCTTTCCGCAGTCGCAGACGGTGAATGAATGCGGCAACGGAACAATAAAAAACGCGCGGACAATGCCGCGCGTTTTCAGCAGGACAGGTCCAGCGGATGAACCGTCAGAAAGCCTTTTTCCATGCACCGCTGAACGCGATCTCGCCGAGCGGCAGACGCGTGCGCACCGACTTCTCGCGCTCGCGCAGCACCGGATCGAGCTTCTCGACCTCGCCATAGTGGCCAATCGAAATCATCGCGATGACGTCGACATCGTCAGGGATCTTGAACGCGTCACGGAATGCCTTGACGTCGAAGCCACTCATCTGGTGCGCGGCGAGACCCAGCGCATGCGCCTGCAGAACCAGCGCCATGGCTGCCGCGCCCGCATCATACGAGGCACAACGGTTCACTTCGCCCTTGCTCGTCAGCTTCTGCGTAGTGACTGCGATCAGGACGGGTGCCGGCGCATTCCAGCCCTGGTTGAACGGTACGAGCGTTGCAAAGGCGCGCTTGTACGCGACCTCGTCGGCGCTGCGATCGAAGACGACGAAGCGCCACGGCTGGGCGTTGTACGACGATGGCGCCCAGCGCGCCGCCTCGAGCACCGCATGCAGGTCGTTGCGGCTCACCGGTTCGCTCGAATACGCGCGCGCACTCCAGCGGCCAGCAATCAGTTCGTGGATGGGAACGGTGGTTGGAGCGGGTTTTGTGGTCATGCGCTTCTCTCGGTCGAAATCCATGTCAGCGGGCAAATGCCCGGGAGCCACATAGCATAACCGGCCTTCGCGCTCAGCGCCGTTCGTCCGCCCAGATAGTGGTGCGGACAGCGACATACCAGACGCAAACGGGGCGGCCTCCATGCCGCCCCGTCGCCCTCATCCCCTTCCGGGAAACGTGTCAGACAGGTTGCGCCGCCACCGAACGCTCGCCGCGGTTGATCTGCAGCACGATCACGGCCGCCACCAGACACAGGCCGCCGGAGATCATCGACGCCACCGTGTAAGTCCCAAGGCTCGCCCGCAGCATCCCTGCGCCAAGCGCCGCAAACGCCGCGCCGAGCTGATGGCCTGCCACGACCCAGCCGAACACGACCGGCGCGGCTTCCTTGCCGTAGACATCGGTCGCAAGGCGCACGGTCGGCGGCACGGTGGCGATCCAGTCGAGCCCGTAGAACAACGCAAACAGTGGCAACCCAAAGAAGTCGATACCAAACGCGTGCGGCAGATACATCAGCGACAGCCCGCGCAGCCCGTAGTAGAAGAACAGCAACACGCGGCTGTTGAAGCGATCCGACAGCCAGCCGGACAGCGTGGTCCCGAACAGGTCGAAGATGCCCATCGCTGCGAGCAGCGAAGCGCCCTGCACTTCGGTCATCCCGTAGTCGCCGCACATTGCGATCAGATGCGTGCCGACGTAACCGTTGGTGCTCGCGCCGCAGATGAAGAAGCTGAAAAACAGCAGCCAGAAATCACGCGTCCTGCTCGCCATCGCCAGGGTGCCGAATGCAATCGCCAGCGGATTCTGCTTCGTGACGCTGGCCGCGACCGGCGCATCGGCCGACTCGCCATATGGGCGCAGCGCCATATCCGACGGACGTTCGGGCAACAGGAACGCGACCAGCGGCAGCACGATGCCCGCAGCCGCCGCGACCACCAGCACCACCGGACGCCAGCCGTGATGCTGAGCGATCGCCGCGAGCAAGGGCAGAAACACCAGCTGACCCGTCGCCGAGCTAGCAGTGAGAATGCCCATCACGAGACCGCGATGGGTCGTGAACCAGCGGTTCACGACCGTCGCCGACAGTGAGAGCGCCGCAACGCCCGTCGAGCCGCCGACCATCACGCCCCAGATCAGGATCATCTGCCACGGATGCGTCATCAGCGACGACAGCGCCACACCGGCCGCCATCGTGCCAAGCGCGGCGAGCACCGTAGGACGCACGCCGAAACGCTGCATCGCCGCCGCCGCGAACGGGCCCATCAGGCCGTATAACGCGATGTTGACGGAGATCGCGAGCGAAATCGTCGCCCGGCTCCAGCCGAATTGATGCTCGAGCGGCACCATCATCACGCTCGGCGTCGCGCGTGTGCCCGCCGCCGCCAGCAGCACCAGAAACACCACCGCAACCGTGAGCCAGCCGTAGTGGAAACGACCGCCAACCAATCTCGCTGCCCAGTTCATCGGTTCTCCATGCTGCCACCGCCATAAGGCGGGGCCGCTTTTCATTGTTACGACTTTTGCAAGAGACTTGTGACCGATCTGTCACAATCGTGTTGCGATACTAGTTACTGGGCGGTAACATGTCAAGGGGACGTCAACTGAAGGTGGCATGGCCATGGCACAGAGCGAAACCTCAAAACCCGGCGCGACGCGCAGCACCCGCACGCAGACGGCCGGCCCGCAGGCGCAGCAGCATCTGCTGCGCGCGGCGGACGAGCTGTTCTATCGCGAGGGTGTGCGGGCGGTTGGCGTCGATGCTGTCGTAGAACGGGCTGGCGTCAACAAGATGAGCCTGTACCGGCAGTTTTCGTCGAAGGACGATCTGGTGATCGCGTATCTGGAGCGCCAGGACCAGCGGTTCTTCAACTACGTCGAGCAGAGCTTCGCAAAACATCCGGGAGAACCGGCGAAGCAGCTGATCCAGTATTTCGACGATCTGGTTGTGCGCGCGTCGGCGGACGATTACCGCGGGTGCCCATTCGTGAACGTGGCGGTGGAGTTCCCCGACGTCGCACATCCGGCACGCCAGTTCGTCATCGACAACAAGGCGCGCCTGATGGCACGGATCACCGCACTGGCGGCCGAAGCGGGGGCCGACGATCCCGTCGCGCTGGCGAACGCGCTGGGTCTGTTGATCGAAGGCGTGTATGCGGCAAGCCAGACTTATGGGCCAGGTTGCGGGCCGATTCTCGCTGCGCCGCGCGTCGCGGCGCAGTTGATAGCGGCGGCTTGTCCGCATGCGCCAAAGCCGGGCTGAGGTCGCAAAAATTCGCCCGCGGCGTGATGAGCCTGGCGAAGCCGACGGCCGCGTGCTTCATCGTTACGATCTGGCAAGCCTCTTGCGGCCATCATCCCCGCTAAAATACCGCCTTCAGTGCATTCCTCCGCCTCGCTATGCCGCTGTCCGCCGAATCCCGCGAAACGATCCTCTCCGCGACCCGTCACTGGCTGACGCGCGCGGTCATCGGGCTCAACCTCTGTCCGTTTGCGAAAAGCGTGCATGTGAAGAACCAGATCCGCTACACGATCAGCGAAGCCACCGATATGGAAGGCGTTCTGATGGATCTCGAAACGGAATTGCAGACGCTCATCGATGCCGACTCCGCCTCGATCGATACGACGCTACTCGTGATTCCGCATGCGCTGGCGGACTTTCTGGACTACAACGACTGCCTGTTTTTCGCCAACCGGATGCTGAAGCAGATGGGTCTCGAAGGCGAATTGCAGATTGCGAGCTTCCATCCGCAGTATCAGTTCGAAGGCAGCGAGCCGGACGACATCGAGAACTACACGAATCGCGCGCCCTATCCGATCCTGCATCTCCTGCGCGAGGCAAGCATCGAGCGCGCCGTGGATGCATTCCCCGATGCCGCCGACATCTATGCGCGCAATCAGGAAACGATGCAGCGGCTCGGCCTTGAAGGCTGGCGGAAGTGGATGACCGAGCCGTCTGAAGACTGATGCGGCAACGCATCGGTTGAAGTTTGAACCACGATCTGAATTACGCCGGCTCAGTCACAAAGAACCGTTCGCGCAGCTCGGTGAGCCCGAGCGTTTCCATCACTTCATTGAGCCGCGCCGCCGGGCGGGCACGTGGCAGATCCTTGTACTGGGCGATGATGAGTTCGTTCTTCATCGAGTGCTCCCAGCCGACCAGTTCCGTCACGCTGACCTGATAGCCGTGCGCCTCGAGTTGCAGGCAGCGCAGCACGTTCGTGATCTGGCTGCCGAACTCTCGCGTGTGCAGCGGATGGCGCCAGATCTCCGTCAGCGCCTGCCCCAGCGACCTGCTCTTGTTGCTGCGCAGCACACCCGCCACCTCAGCCTGACAGCACGGCACCACGACGATGTACTTCGCCTTTTTCTGCAAGGCAAAGCGGATGGCGTCGTCGGTCGCGGTGTTGCAGGCGTGCAGCGCGGTGACGATATCGATGGTCGGCGGCAGATGCTCCGACGTGATCGACTCGGCCACTGACAGGTTCACGAACGACATCCCCTTGAATCCCAGACGCGCCGCCAGTTCTTCCGACTTCGTCACGAGGTCTTCGCGCGTCTCGATGCCGTAGATGTGCGAACCGTCGTTCTGCTCCTTGAAGAACAGGTCGTACAGGATGAAGCCGAGATATGACTTCCCCGCGCCGTGATCGACGAGCGTCAGCTCACCCTTCGTTTCCTTCAAATCTTTCAACAGCGGCTCGATGAACTGGAACAGGTGATAGACCTGCTTCAGCTTGCGGCGGCTGTCCTGATTCATCTGGCCGTCGCGCGTCAGGATGTGAAGCTCCTTCAGCAGTTCGAGCGACTGATTCGGACGGATTTCGTGGGTTTTAGCCGGTTTCGGGGATTTAGCGGTTTTGGTCGACATCGAATTTGTGCAGCGCCAACTGCACCGCGAACGTGCGACAGATGACGGAAGGATTCAAAAGTTGCTGCCAGTTTACCCAAAAGCGCGAACAGGAGCCGGGTGTGTACGCGCCGGTCAGTCAGAAAACGGCAAGAGACAGGCATTTCACCCGGATTCACCTGAGACATTTTGTGTGCAAGGACATACGTCGCAGGACACTGCGCCGCCTGTCATCGGGGTGGTACATCGCTGCAGCCTGACGGCTCACAGCAGAAACAATAAAGACAGGCTGCCGGTCTGACAGGAACGGCAAGCGTGTGGGAGGTCGGCCACCGGAACATCGGGCCGAACGTCACCTAACCTGCAGCGCGCCGCGACACCGATGAGAAGCGTGCTCAGACGAAATTGAGGCTGCAATGGACGCGATACCGAACGGAAACGCGGAGCAGAAGTTTCAGGAACTGCTCACGAAGCTGCTGGCCACGCCGGCGTGGACGGAGAAGCAGCAGCTCGAACTGGAAATGGCGCGCGACATCTCGGTGGAGATGCTGCGACTGGCCGAAGTGATGCGCGATGGCCAGGTTGACATGGAAACGTCTCTCACGCTGCTCAAGTATGCAAAGGTACTCGACTTCGTGATGACGACGCTTGCGTCGCGGCGGGACATCAAGCCGCAAACGCTGCGCGTGATCTTCAAGCTAGCCGGGCTGAAGGTCGACGAAGCCTATCCAGGCTAGCTAGCGTCGCGGGGCGCGACTGCCCTGCGGCTCGCCGGCCGGCAAGCGGGTGACACAGTCACCTGGTTGCTGCGCGGCAATCATCGAAACCCGTACGTGTTCGTCCGTGCGGGTTCTTTAGCGTTTGAGACGCGTCATCAGCCGCGCATATGACGCTTTCAGATGACGCTGCATCATCGCATGCGCCTGCACGGGATCGCGGGCTTCGAGCGCTTCCAGAATCTCGCGATGCTCTTCGAGTGCTGCGGCCCACGTGTCATCGCCTTCGAAATGCACTCTCAGCTTGGATGACAGCGGGCTATGCCGCTCGTCGAACAGCTCGGCGACAGTCTTCACCAGTACTTCGTTATCCGACATCTGCGCGATGCACAGATGAAACTGGCGGTCGGCGGCAAGTGGCACCTGGCCAGCCGCAACTTCAGCCGCCATCCGCTCGTAGAGCGCACGGAGCGCCTTGAGCGCCTTCGGCTTCGCGAACGGTGCGACGCTTGCCGCGATCGCCCCTTCGATCAGCGAACGCGCGTCCATGATCTCCCGGGGACTTTCACCGAGTGCTTCCGGATCCGGCGTCGCCGTGGTGGCGGCGCGCGCGGTGACGTACACGCCCGATCCCATGCGGATTTCCACCCGCCCTTCCAGTTCCAGCGCCACCAGCGCCTCGCGAACCGACGGGCGCGACACGCCGAGCGTTTGCGCCAGCTCACGCTCGGAAGGCAGCCGCCCGTTCGGCGCGAAGCCTTGCTGCCCGATGAGCTCGCGTAGCTTGTCGGCGATCTGCAGGTATAGACGGCGCGTTTCGGCGGGTTTGACTGGCACAGTGGCTCCGGAAGACTAAACGGCAAAACCCGGCGACGCACGCCTGGCCGACCGGCCGACCGTGCTGCACCTGCTCGGGAAAAACGTGAATTGTAATCAGCCGCACCGTCCTCCGGCCTGCCATGCACCGGAAAGATCGATGCACGCGACGCAAACTGGCTTGACCAGATCAACTACTCGCTTCTATTATCGCCAACTGGTCAGGCCGAAGCGGTGTAAGTGCATAAAACGCATCGGCCGCACGCGCCCCGTCTTTCCGCTCTCCCGGGTCTTTCGATGATCGTCACGAACGTTACCTCGCGTGAGCCGTCCGGCACGCCCAGCATCGCAATGTCCACGGCGTCTCGCCGCTATCGCGCTGACGCGGTTGCGCCAACGGGGGGCTGAGCATGCCGAATCCCATTCTGCAATTTGGCACCAGCCGCTTTCTGCAGGCCCACGTGGACTTCTTTGTATCGGCGGCGCTAAAGAAAGGCCGCGCGGCTGGCAAGGTGACCGTCGTGCAAACGACGTCGAATCCCGAAAGCCGCGCCCGTATCGACGCGCTGCGCGCGACCTCCCGCTATCCGGTGCGAATCCGCGGCATGCGCCGTGACGAGATAATCGATACGGTCGTCGAATGTGACGCGATCGGCGAAGCGCTCGACGCGAACACCGATTGGCCGCTTGTGCTGCAACGCTTTGCGCACGATGCACGCGTCGTGATTTCGAATACGAGCGACAGCGGCTACGCCTGTTTCCCCGAAGACACAGGCGCCCTCTTGCGCAGCAATGCGCCGATGCCCAAAGGCTTCGCCGCCAGGCTCGTCGTGCTGCTGCACGCGCGCTTTCACGCTGGCGCGGCGCCTCTGACCCTGTATCCCTGCGAACTGGTATCCAACAACGGCGACACCTTGCGTGCGCTTGTCACCGGCATCGCTCGCGAATGGAACGCTGACGCGGCGCTGGTCGACTACATCGAACACACCTGCATCTGGGTGAACTCGCTCGTTGACCGGATCGTATCGGAACCGATCAGGCCCGTCGGCGCGATTGCCGAGCCCTATGCACTGTGGGCGATCGAGCGCCGAGACGGCATGGTGCTACCGTGCGAACACGAAGCGATCGTCGTCACCGACGATCTGGCACATTACGAGCGCCTCAAGTTGCTCCTCTTGAACCTCGGCCACACCTACCTTGCCGGGCGCTGGCAGGCCGACCGCCGCCCCGCCGACGAAAACACGCTGCACGCGATGCGCGATCCCGCACTGCGCGCCGACCTCGAAGCCGTCTGGTGCGACGAAGTGCTGCCTGTATTCGACGCACTCGGCGAGGCTGAAACCGCGCGCGCCTATCTCGTCGACGTGCGCGAACGTTTCGAGAATCCATTCCTCGATCACCGGCTGGCGGACATCGCGCGCAATCACGCGCGGAAGAAGGAACGCCGCTTGCGGCCAGTGATCCAGATAGCGCGTGAACTGGGGCTCAAGCTCGATCAGCCCCGGCTGCGCGCAGCACTCGGCGATCCGTGCACGAGTGCCTGGTAAAGCATCCGCAGCAGTGCAGTGCCGCCGTCAGAGCGGGACGCACAGAACAAACGGGCCGCATGACCGGCATCGCAGCGGACCGCAGAATCCACACTACAGATGCCGCCCCAAACGGAGGAGACGAAGTCATGAGGAAAATGCGCTGGGTGGTGATCTTTCTATGCTTCCTCGCAATTGCAGTGAACTACATCGATCGCGCGAATCTCGCTGTTGCCGCTCCTGAAATCGAAAAGGCGCTGGGTATTGGCCCGGCACAGATGGGGCTCGTGCTGAGCGGCTTTTTCTGGACCTACGCACTGATGCAGATGCCGTTCGGCTGGTTCATCGATCGCATCGGCGCACGGATCGCGTTGCCGCTGGCCGTCGCATGGTGGTCATTTTTCACCGCGGCAACGGCGGGCGCAACGAGCGTCGCGGCGATGTTCGGTTGCCGGCTGATGCTTGGCGTCGGCGAAGCAGGGGCTTATCCGTCGTGTGCGAAACTCGTCAGCCAGTGGTTCAAGCCGGCGCAACGCGCGCTGGCGACCAGCATCTTCGATAGCGGCTCGCGCGTCGGCTCTGCGCTGTCGATTCCCGTCGTCGCGCTGATCATCGCCACGATGGGCTGGAAGGCCTCGTTCATCATCACCGGCCTGCTGGGCGCTGTGTGGGTGGCCGGCTGGTTCATCATCTATCGCAGCCCCGCGCACGGCGACATGACGGGCGAATACGACATTGCACCCACCCCCGCCGCGCGCAGCGGCGCCCCGGAAGTGACGTGGGCGTCGCTGTTCCGCCATCGCACGTTGTGGGGCATGATGCTCGGCTTCTTTTGCCTGAACTTCGTGATCTATTTCTTCATCACGTGGTTTCCCAGCTACCTCGTGCAGACGCGCGGCTTCTCGCTGAAATCGCTCGGCACGCTCGGCATGATTCCCGCTCTGATGTCGATTCCGGGTGGCTGGATCGGCGGCATTGTCTCTGACGCGCTGTTCCGCCGCGGCTGGAGTCTGACTGCCGCGCGCAAGACCTGCATGGTCGGCGGGATGCTGCTGTCGTCGGTGATCACGCTGTCCGCATTCACGTCGGATGTTTATCTGATGCTCGCGTTCTTCGGCATCTCATACGGCAGTCTCGCATTCGCCGCCGCCAGCATCTGGTCGCTGCCCGCCGACGTCGCCCCTACGCCCAATCACGTCGCCTCGATCAGCGGCATCCAGAACTTCGCGTCGAATCTCGCGGGCATCGTAATCACGACCTTCACCGGTGTGATGGTCGCGTTGACGAAAGGCTCATTCACCGTACCGCTGGTCGTGGCCGGCGGATTCTGCTTTCTTGGCGCGTTCAGCTATCTTGTGATTGTGGGACGGATCGAACCGTTGCCCGCCACGCAGGGCGACCGTCGCGCGCCGGAGGGCGCGGAACCGACGGTTTGAGTTCGTGTCCAGGTTCGTCCACTGCCCATGTTCGAGGTCCACTCAATGTCGACTGCCACCCTCAGCGCTCACGCCGTGATCCGGCTGCATCCCAACGACGATGTCGTCATCGCGACCCGTCAGCTCGTGTCCGGCACCCGGATCGAGGCGGAAGATCTGGTTGTCTCCGGGCTGATTCCGCCGGGGCACAAGATCGCGACGCGCGCCATCGCCAAAGGCGAACCGGTGCGGCGCTATAACCAGATCATCGGAGTCGCGCGCGAGAACATCGCACGGGGGCAGCACGTGCATGTGCAGAACCTCGGCATGGCGGAGTTCTCGCGCGAGCATGAATTCGGCGTGGATCTCCATCCCACCGCTTATGTCAGCGAGCCTGCGCACTTCATGGGCATTCGTCGTGACGACGGACGAGTGGCGACGCGCAATTACATCGGCGTGTTGACCAGCGTGAACTGCTCGGCGACGGTCGCGCGAGCCATCGCCGACCACTTCCGGCGCGACGTGCATCCGGAGGCGCTGGCGGATTATCCGAACGTCGATGGCGTGATCGCACTCACGCACGGGCTTGGCTGCGGCATCGACATGCAGGGCGAAGGCATCAGGATCCTGCGCCGGACGCTGGCGGGTTACGCGATGCATCCGAACTTCGCGTCGGTGCTGTTCGTCGGATTGGGTTGCGAGACGAACCAGATCGACGGAGTGCTCGAAGCGGGCGGCCTGGCAAATGACCGGCCGCGGCTGCGCAGCTTCACGATTCAGGATAGCGGCGGCACGCGCAAAACGATCGAGCACGGCATCGCGATGGTGCGCGAGATGCTGGTCGACGTCAATCGCGCACAGCGCGAGCCCATGCCGGCATCGCATATCGTCGTCGGCCTGCAATGCGGCGGCTCGGACGGCTATTCGGGCATTTCGGCGAATCCGGCACTCGGCGCGGCCGTCGACCGCCTGGTGCGTCACGGCGGCACCGCGATCCTGTCCGAGACGCCGGAAGTGTATGGCGCGGAACATCTGCTGACGCGGCGCGCGGTCAGTCGCGAAGTCGGTGAGAAGCTGCTCGCGCGCATTGCCTGGTGGCAGGACTACTGCGATCGCAACGGCGCGGCGCTCGACAACAATCCTTCGGCCGGCAACAAGGTCGGCGGCCTGACGACGATTCTGGAGAAGTCGCTTGGCGCGGTCGCAAAAGGCGGCACGACGAATCTCGTCGAAGTCTACGAATACGCGCAGCCGGTGACCGCAAAGGGCTTCGTCTTCATGGATTCGCCGGGCTACGACCCGATGTCCGCGACCGGCCAGGTCGCCTCGGGCGCGAACCTGATCTGCTTCACGACAGGGCGTGGCTCGGCCTATGGCTGCGCGCCGTCGCCATCGCTGAAACTCGCCACCAACACCGCACTGTGGGAGCGTCAGGAAGACGACATGGATATCAACTGCGGCGGCGTAATCGACGGCACGGCGAGCATCGACGAACTCGGCGAAGCGGTGTTCCGGATGATGCTCGATTGCGCGTCGGGCACCCCGTCAAAAAGCGAACTGCATGGCTACGGGCAGAACGAGTTCGTGCCGTGGCAGGTGGGTGTCGTCACGTAGAGCGACGCTGACCGGCGGCACGCACTCGTAGTGTAGGTCTGCGATTACGCCTGTTGCGGCGTGTCGACGGGCGGCGTGCCGTCGTGAAAGAGCGTTTTCAGTTGCGAGCGCAGTTCGGGTGAATCGGCGTGCTTGTGAACCTGGACCGCGTGCTGCACGGCGGCTTCGAGCAGTTCGCCTTCTGAATCGGCAGATAGCGCCACCGTGCAACCCGTTTCACTCGGGAACTCGCGGCAGTCGATGTACTTGCGGGTCATGATCGTCTCCTCGGTCAAACAACAGCGGATGGGGCATGGGGATAACACCGGGCGAGAAGCCTGGCGGGGTCGGGAAGAAGCGGACGGACGTGGCGCGCAATGGCCTTCGTCGAGCGGGAAAGGATGTTGAAAGTATAGGTTTCGCCTGTTGCGAATTCAAAGCGGAGGGCCGTGTGCGTTGCCCCACCGGCCCGCGGGTGTGAAAATAGCGGACCTTGCGTCGCTGCCCGCCGGTTGTGCGCTCGCGCGGCCCAGCGACGCCGCATTTCCGCCGCCCTCACCTGAACCCGCCGCATGCCTGCTTCCTACGATTCCCCTTCTGTCGCCGTGATCGGCGGCGGCCCCGCCGGACTGATGGCCGCCGAAGTGCTGGCGCAACAGGGGTTGCGCGTCGATGTGTACGACACGATGCCTTCCGTCGGACGCAAGTTCCTGATGGCCGGCAAAGGCGGCATGAACATTACGCACTCGGAGCCATTGGCGCCGTTTCTGGGACGCTATGGCGCCCGCCGCGAGCACATCGCGCCGCTGCTCGACGCGTTGGGTCCCGATGCATTGCGTGGCTGGTTGTCGGGCCTGGGTGTCGAGACGTTCGTCGGCAGCTCGGGACGCGTTTTTCCGAGCGATATGAAAGCCGCACCGATGCTGCGCGCCTGGCTGCACCGGCTCAAGGAATCCGGGGTGCGATTCCACATGCGCCATCAATGGATCGGCTGGGCTTCCGTCGACGAGCAGCGTGATTCGAAGCAGCACGCGCTCCGTTTCGCGACACCCGATGGCGAGCTTCACGTCTTGGCAGATGCCGTCGTTTTCGCGCTGGGAGGCGCGAGCTGGCCGCGCCTGGGCTCAGACGCAACATGGGTGCCGATGCTGGAGGCGCGCGGGGTTTCGATTACGCCGCTGCTGCCTTCGAACTGTGGCTTCGACGCAGACTGGAGCGAACATTTCCGTGAGCGCTTCGCCGGACAGCCAGTGAAGCCCGTCGCCATCACCGTGACCGACGTAGACGGAAAAGTCCAGAATCGAAAAGGTGAGTTCATTTCGACGGAAACGGGCATCGAGGGAAGTCTCGTGTACGCGCTGTCGGCGGCAATTCGTGACCGGTTGCTGGCTGATGGCGAAGCCGTCATCCATCTCGACCTCGCGCCTGCGCATACGGTTGAGCACGTTGTCGAAGAAGTCACGCGGCCGCGCGGCTCACGTTCGATGTCGAGTCATCTGCACAGCAGGCTTGGCATCACGGGCGTGAAAGCAGGATTGCTGCGCGAATGTCTTTCGAAGGACGATTTCGCCGACACCACCCGTCTCGCCCACTCGATCAAGGCGCTGCCGTTGCGCCTCACTCGCATGCGACCGATCGAAGAAGCCATCAGTACAGCCGGCGGCGTCACGTTCGAGGCGCTCGACGCGCATTTGATGCTCAGGCAGATTCCGGGCGCGTTCTGCGCGGGAGAAATGCTCGACTGGGAAGCGCCGACCGGCGGCTATCTGCTGACAGCGTGTTTTGCGAGCGGGCTGGTGGCAGGACGCGGAGCCGCGGCGTACCTCGCCGCCGAACGCTAAACGCGAGCGGAATCACCCCGCGCGCCGATCAACGCAGGTGCAAGCGCCACAACGAGGTCACTTCTTTGACCCGCGCGGCATGCAGCGGATCGGACGCATCGGACGATTTCGGATGTCGCGGCTTGATGTCCTCGCGCCCGACCAGTTTCAGGCCCGCCTGATCGATCGCTGCCAGCAGGGCTTCGCGCGTGCGCAGGCCGAGATGTTCGGCAAAGTCCGAGAGGATCAGCCAGCCTTCGCCGTCCGGCGTCAGATGACTGGCGAGACCGTTCAGGAAGCCCATCAGCATGCGGCTGTCCGGATCGAAGACCGCGTACTCGACCGGCGACGCAGGCCGCGCCGGCACCCACGGCGGGTTGCAAACGATGAGCGGCGCCCGCCCCTCGGGAAACAGATCGGCTTGCACGACCCTGACCTGTCCGTCGTAGCCGAGTCGTGTGAGGTTCTCTTTCGCGCAGGCCAGTGCACGCGGATCCTGATCGGTGGCAATGATTTCTTTCACGCCGCGCATGGCCAGTACGGCCGCGAGGACACCCGTGCCCGTGCCGATGTCGAAAGCCCTTTCCAGCGAAGGCAATGGCGTGCCCGCGACCAGATCCACATATTCCCCGCGCACCGGCGAGAACACGCCGTAGTGCGGATGAATTCGATCTCCCAGCACGGGAATCTCGACGCCCTTCTTACGCCATTCGTGCGCGCCGATCAGGCCCAGCAACTCACGCAGCGACACGGCCGATTGCTCACCGGCCGGCGCGCCCCAGGTTTCCGTGCAGGCCTGCTGGACATTGGGGGCGCGACGCAGCGGGATCGTGTAGTCGCCATCGAGCGGGATCAGCACCATCCCGAGGATGCGGGCGCGCTGCGACTGCGCCAGACGATGCAGGTTGAACGCGTCTTTCAGCGACGACGCCTCCTTGCGCGGCTTGCGCTCCACGCGACGCGTCATCGCGTGCAATAGCTGGCGGGCGTTCTGGAAATCGCCGCGGTAAAGCAGCGCGGTGCCTTCGCAGGCGAGGCGATAGGCGGCGTCGGCGGTCAGGCGGTCGTCGGCGATCGTCACGCGCTTTGGCGGCGGGACGGCCGCTTCGGAGCGCCAGAGAATGGTGCGCGGGCCATCAGCCTCAGGCAGGGTGATCGTGGCGGGTGAGGTCATTGAGGTGCGTGAAAAATTCCGGAGGGCGGGACCGCGACGGCAAAGCATTCAGCCGCACGCAGCTTTGGCGCGATAGTACCGCTCACATCCGCGCACGTCTCGCTGTATTTCCGATGATTCAACGCTGCAGCGCGCAGGCGCCATGTCGCTGCACGCCATTGGCTCGCAACAAATGGCGTATCCGGTATCGGCGTCCCGCAGCGCCTGGTTCCAGTGGCGCTTCTAGTTCCGGTTCGACGACAGCGAAACGGCCGCGTGGGTTGAGCCCGTCTGCGCCGCGATGTCCTGTGCGCTCATGCCGCGATTGTCGCGCAGCGCCGGATTGGCGCCCCGTGCGAGCAGGAGCTTCACCGTATCAGCTCGGTCATAACCGGAGGCCCACATCAGCGCGGTCAGGTCGTTCTTGTAGAGGCGATTCACGTCGACGCCATTGTCCAGCAGCAGTTGAACCACCGCCGTCGATCCCTGGCCCGCCGCATATTCCATGGCCGTCTTGCCGACGCGGTCGGTGGCCGAGGGATCGGCACCGTGCGCAAGCAACATCCGCGCGATTTCGTCAGACCCGCCGTAAGCAGCAGCCATCAGTGCTGTGACGCCCTGCGCGTTCGGCTGATTGACCTTCGCCCCGTGATCGATCAGGGTGTGCGCCATGCCGGTCGCCCCCTTCTTGCAGGCCGTGATCAGCGCCGTATCTCCGATGCGATTGCGCGAGTCCACCGCCGCGCCCGCCGCCAGCGCGGCGTTTACCGAAGCCTCGTCGCCGCTTCGCGCGGCTGCAATCAATTGCTGGTTCGTGCCGATGTCCCCGTCCGCCCGGCTCACGCCAGAATGGGATCCGAGCCAACCCGCCAGCAGGACAACGCTCACCAGAACTCTCGTGGTCGTTTTCATGTGCACCTCGAAGTGTGCTGCGCCCTCCATTACGACCCGCCCGCCAGCGCTACTGCAGGTTGGCTGTATAGGCGCTCAGGTTCATGATGTCTTCATCAGACAGGCCCTTCGATACGCTCGTCATGTCGCCTGCGTCGTTGGTCCGCCTGCGCTCGCGGAAATCCTGCAACTGCTTGACGATGTACTGGTAGTGCTGACCGGCCACCCGCGGGATCTCGTTCTGACCCGTGAAACCTCCCAGATGACACATCGTGCACAACACTTCCGCCGCCTTTCGACGTCCTGCCTCAACCCGCACGGGATCCGCCTTGAACGGGACGGGCTCCGCACGCTGCGCCGCGAAGTAGTCGGCCAGATCGAGCATGTCCTCGCGCGACAAACCCGCAGCCATCGGGCTCATACGCGGATCGCTGCGGCGCCCTTCCTTGAAATCCCGCAGTTCAAGATAGATATAACGCGCGCTCTGGCCTGCCAGGATCGGGTAGTCGGGATTGGTCGAATTCCCCATCGGTCCGTGGCAGACCACACAGGTCTGCGCTTTCGTCTTGCCCGCCTCGGCGTCGGCGTGCGCGACGCCTGGCAGGCAAAAGATGCTCGTGCAATACGCCAGAACGCTCACCCACGCGCGCACTGCCGGCCAGCGCGCGCGTCCTTTCCCGATCGCGGCCGTCATGTCCCGTTCAGGGCAGCGCGAACACGATGACGGTATTGCCGCGTTTGAAGTCCAGTTGCGTGTTTCCGCCCGCCGCGACGGCGACGTACTGCTTGCCATGCACGGAATAGGACACCGCGGGCGCGTTCACGCCGGCACCAGACTGGAATTCCCAGAGCTTCTTGCCGGTGGTCGCGTCGAACGCGCGGAACATTCCATTTCCTTCGCCGTTGAACACCAGATTCCCGGCAGTCGCCAGCACGCCGCCGATCAATGGCTGCTCAGTCTTGTAGGCCCACGCGATCTTGCCGGTATCGACATTGACTGCCACCAGCCTGCCCCATTGCGCCTCCGACGGAATGGTCTTGAACGCGCCGCCAAGCCATAGCTTGCTGCCGCCCGGGTAAGCCGCATCTTCCACCTGGTAGGTCATGGGCTGGTGGAGGTTTGCCGCGTAGGCGAGGCGGGTCTTCGGATTGAAAGCCATCGGCGACCACTCCACCCCGCCATTCGCGCCGGGCAGCATGCGCGCGCCTGTCGCCGTAGGCAACGTCCACATGTCTTCCTGCGGAATCATCGCTTGAGAGTAGCGGATCAGCTTGCCGGTGCGGCGATCGTTGACGTAGATGTGCCCGGTCTTGCCGCCATGAATGATGGCGGGAACCATGTTGCCGCTCTTGTCGCGCACATCGATGAGGATCGGCGGGCTCACGGCGTCCAGGTCCCAGATGTCGTGCGCGATGTACTGGTAGTGCCACTTGTACTCACCGTTGTCCAGGTTCACCGCGACGAGCGAGTCGGTGTAGAGGTTGTCTCCCGGGCGAATGGCACCGTAGAGGTCAGGAGACGGATTGCCGACCACAAAAAACACCGTGTGCGTTTTCCGGTCGATCGAGGGCGTCATCCATACGCCGCCGCCGAGCGTCTTGTAGAAGTCACCGCCCTTGTCGGCAAGCTGCTTCTTTTCGGCGGCGATGTCGCGCTTCATGTCGCGGCCGGTGGCGTCGGTGGTCGCCCAGACACCTTCCTGACCGGTTTCCGGAATCGTGTAGAAAGTCCACAGCAGGTTTCCGGAGGCGGCATCGTACGCTTTCACGAAACCACGAATGCCGTATTCGCCGCCGTTGGTGCCGATCAGAACCTTGTCACCGACGACCGTCGGCGCCATGGTCTCGGAGTAGCCGAGTTCCGGATCGGCAATCTGCGTTTGCCACAGGACATTGCCGGTCTTCGCATCGAGCGCGACCAGTTTCGAATCCAGCGTTCCCATGAACAGCCGGTTGCCCGAAATCGCCACACCGCGGTTGTTAGGTCCGCAGCAGAAGGTGGTGATCGGTCCCATCTTGTGCTTGTAATGCCAGTACTCCTTGCCGGTCACCGCATCCAGCGCGTAGACGTGGTTGAACGACGTGGTGATGAACATGATGCCGTTCGAGACGATGGGCGCCGTCTCCATCGATTCGTTGACCGCTGTCTGGAAAAGGAAGACCGGCTTCAATTTCGCGACGTTGGCGCTGTTGATCTGCGAGCCGGGGTAGTAGCGCGTCTGCGCATACGATCCATTGGAATGAAGCCAGTCGGCAGAATGGGCGGCGGCCGTGTCCAGCTGTTGCTGGGAGACCGGCTCGAGCACGGGCGGCATGGGCGCCGACGTGGTCGTGGCGCTGCTTTGTACTTCATCTGCGCCGTATGCGGCGACGCTGATTAGCGTCGCGGCAAATAGCGGGATGCAAAGGGACCAGGTATTGCGGGATGAGTGCATGAGTGTCTCCTGATTTATTGCTTTGGGTGTTCGTCATGCGATCGCAGCGACTTTCTGCTTTACAGCAATGCCAATTGTCGGGATGGCACAAGACCCGGTCGCGCAAAACGACCAGGATACGGAAACGGGGATTACTTAATTACGGCGTGACGGTGCGCAAGATGGGAGCCGATGAACGCTCTCTCGTCAGAAAGCCGGCTCTAGTAAGAGTAGGCGATGATGCCCTTCTTTTCTACCGCTATCGCAGGGCTCTGGCTGCACGAAAGCGTACTGGGCGAGGTGAAGTGCTAGCGGTCATTCTGCCTGCGTCAATCCCGGCGAATTGACGCCAAACGGCGAATTGCGAATGTGCATTTAATCTCAACGCGTCGCATTTAACCGTTCAATATCAACACGCCGTCGAGAACGGTCGTTGTCGGACGCTTACCGCGGCGGATATCCCAAAAACATAGCCTCCCGGCGATCTGCCAGGTTTACGCCGTCACGAATGACGCGATCTGGCAAGGTGCTGAATGCGATCACTTAGAGTAGACATAGGGGCGGGGACACGTTGCGATTTGTATTACCGGACGGACTACCGGGGATTGTCCACCGGCAAAGACGCTTTCATACGGGCATCTCTGTCGGATCTGGCCGCGGCCCGTGGGGATAGTCCCGCGAAACGCGATGCACTGCGGTTCATCATGCACCACCGACCAGGCACGGACACCTGTGACCCGGCGACCGTCCTGAAAGATGCAGTGAGATCCGGCACGCTGATTGCGGTGGTGGAGCAGCAGCGGCGATCTTCGTGGGCGGACTGCCGTGGCGGCAACGAGCCCAAACCGCGCTCGATCACGTTCTCACCATCCCAGCTGTTCGGGGGCAGGGCCAGGATGGCGGGCAGCATCGGAGCGTCTGCCCCTGCATGGCCACGGCTTCCCGCCGAGGATGGCATTGCGATATGGTTCGCCAATCCGGGCGACGTGCTGCCCGATGGCACCATCGCGACGCCCGTTGCCACACCTCTCGCCGTTGCACAACCGTTCGAGTATGGCGACGATGCGCTGTCGGCCGACTCGATGGACCTTGCCGGCAACCTAACGCCCAACATGGGGCCCGCTGGAAGCTGGTACACGAATCCGGGTAGTGGTCAGATGCGTATGTATGGTCAGAATGGCTTTCCAGTCGTCGACTTTGATTTCGATCACGACCACGGCCAAGGCATCCCACACGCGCATAACTGGGAGGACAACGGCGGCCCCTTTCCAATTCGCGGACCCGGCATGCAGTTTTCGCCGCTACCTTGATGCCCCCGCCTGACCACTAGCCAGCCAGCAATGGCACCTTTACCGATCCTTGCCTTCATGAAAACCAAACATAGCTATCACGATGCAGAACTGGTCGGTTGCGCGTACTCGCGTACCAATTCCTCCCTTCTGCTCAATTTCGAATGCACTGACGGCACGACGCCGAAACTGCTGTTCTCCGGAGTCACGGCCGTGCGCGCCAACGACTTCGGCCAACAGAACGTGGTATCGCGCCTGCTGATCTCCCCGTCGCATGTATTCACCCGTGACGAGATTCGCACCTATGTGAATTGGGCGAACAGCCAGCACGACTATCGAGCCGCGATGACAAACGAGAAGGCCCAGACGATCGCCGCGACCGTTGCCGAGAAACAGTTCATCCTGTTCGTACTGGAGCCGTCCGTCGGTGCCGAAGTCGTCGCGCTATGCCAAGGTGTGCAGGAAATCGACTGAACCCGGCACGACGAAGGGCCGCGGCGCATTGCGTAGCGCCTCGCGAACAGAGCAGCTAAGGCAACAGACAGGCTAAAGTTCTTTGCACGCACCCGCAACAAGAACAGGACGACAACATGACGTGCGCCCTTGCAAGGCATTGCGGATCGTCGGTCGTTGCACCCCGCTGACACCCACGTTATTTTTTTGGTGGGTCGGTTGGTGGGTAGAACAAAAAATCACCTATCAAACCGTTGTCAATTGGACAACCTTGGCGGACACCGCCACAGCGATCGTCGGCGACTGAAAACGAAGCTGTCGCCGGTCAACATGCCGGCCGTGTTGACCAAATCGGGTTACACAGCGGTTACACGGAGCGAATAAACGAAAACGGGTTACACGCGAAATCGCTGTAACCCGTTGATATTACTGGTGCCCCCTGTCTGATTCGAACAGACCACCTCATGATTACAAGTCAAGTGCTCTACCAAATGAGCTAAGGGGGCGAGACCGCGATTTTACTTCATTTCACGACCTTGAGGTGAGCTCTTCCGCCACCTTTTGATCCATCGTCGTCGGGGCGTGGAGTATCGCCGGCATCGTCGTTCTTCTCCGCCGAAGACGACACAGCACTCCCCGTCTCCACTTCGACCGCAACCGGCGCGGCACCGCCAGCGGTAGCCGGCGACTCAAGCTCGCCCGCATCCTCTTCCGCGCCCGAATCCGCTGCCTCACCGCCTGCGGAATCGACCGGGAACGCCATGCCCTGGCCGTTCTCGCGTGCATAGATCGCGAGAA
The DNA here is from genome assembly GCF_050435685.1 of Paraburkholderia sp. GAS448. Taxonomy (NCBI): domain Bacteria; kingdom Pseudomonadati; phylum Pseudomonadota; class Betaproteobacteria; order Burkholderiales; family Burkholderiaceae; genus Paraburkholderia; species Paraburkholderia sp. GAS448. The sequence continues at coordinate 65,663 of NZ_JBNDKT010000024.1, read as the reverse complement.
CATTCGCCACCGGCACTTCGATCCTGTGCGACTTGCCAGAAAACCGCGCATTGAACTCGATCTGTTCATTGCCCATCTGCAACTGGCTCGTGGCCTCGAAGCTGATGTTCAGCACGATTTCGTTGTCCCGCACGAACTGCCGCGGCACACGCGTCTGGTTGTCGACCCGTACCGCGATGTGCGGCGTATAGCCATTGTCCGTGCACCACTCGTACAGCGCGCGGAGCAGGTAAGGCTTCGTGGAAATCTCTTGCATCAACAGTCCTCTTACCGGCCGAAGGCGTCACGCAGTGCGCAACGCCCTGGCCCCAAAGCCAAACTCAACGACGCATCACCTTTTCCGAAGGCGTCAGCGCTTCGATATAGGCCGGACGGCTGAAAATGCGTTCGGCGTACTTCATCAACGGTGCAGCGTTCTTCGACAGTTCGATCCCATAGTGATCGAGGCGCCACAACAACGGGGCGATTGCCACGTCGAGCATCGAAAACTCTTCGCCGAGCATGTACTTGTTCTTCAGGAAGATCGGCGCGAGCTGCGTCAGGCGATCACGGATGGCGATGCGCGCCTTCTCGTGATTCTTCTCGGCGGCCTTGCCCTTTTCGTTTTCCAGCGTGCCGACGTGCACGAACAGTTCCTTCTCGAAGTTGAGCAGGAACAAACGTGCGCGGGCGCGCTGCACCGGGTCAGCCGGCATCAGCTGCGGGTGTGGGAAGCGCTCGTCGATATATTCGTTGATGATGTTCGATTCGTACAGAATCAGGTCCCGTTCGACAAGAATCGGCACCTGACCATACGGATTCATCACGGCGATGTCTTCCGGTTTGTTGAACAGGTCGACGTCGCGGATCTCGAAGTCCATGCCCTTTTCGAACAACACCAGCCGGCAGCGCTGGGAGAAGGGGCAAGTAGTGCCGGAGTACAGAACCATCATGTTTACGTTTCCTCAAAAAGCTGAAGGGCCAGCGCGGAAAAACCGCCCAGCGGTCTTTCCCTCGCCGGCCCCACGCCGGTGACGGCGTGATTATTTGATATCTTTCCAGTACGCGGCGTTCAGTCGCCAGGCAAAAAAGCTCAGGATGCCAAGGAACATCAGCACCCAGACGCCCAGCTGCTTGCGCGTCTGCTGCGCGGGTTCGGACATCCACGAAAGGTACGACACAAGGTCGGCAACAGCAGAATCATAATCTACCGGCGACAACGTCCCCGGCGTGACCTGCTGGAAGCCGACGAATTTACGGATTTTCTCACCCGTTTTCTCGTCGGTTTCGTCCTCGAACTTCGCGGTGCGCTGGCCCTGAAGCTGCCACAACACGTGCGGCATGCTCACGTTTTCGTACACCAGGTTGTTCCAGCCCGTCGGCCGGGTGTTGTCCCGGTAGAAGCTGCGCAAATACGTGTACAGCCAGTCGCGATTGCGCGCCCGCGCCTCGACCGACAGATCCGGCGGTTGCGCCCCGAACCACGCTTTCGCGTCCTCGGGCCGCATGGCCACCGTCATCGTGTTACCCACCTTGTCGGTTGTGAAGAGCAGGTTCTTTTCGATTTCCTTCTGCGAAATGCCCAGATCGGTCAGGCGGCTGTATCGCATCAGGCTCGCACTGTGGCAATTCAGGCAATAGTTTACAAACAATTGTGCGCCATGCTGCAAGGAGGCGAAATTGTCCGCGTTATCGGGCGCGCGGTCGAGAGGGAAATTCTCCTGCGCGTGCGCCGGAGCCGCAAGCAGCGCGAAAGTCGCCGCGCCGATCAGCGCGAGCGTCGAAAGCAGTTTTTTCATTATGTTCTCCTGGCGCGCGATTAGTGAGGCTTGAACCGGACCCGTTCAGGCGGCTGTTTAAACCGTCCGAGCCGCGTCCAGAACGGCATGCCGAGGAAGAACGCCAGATAAATCAGTGCACAGATCTGCGCGATCAGTGTCGCGGCCGGCGACGGCGGTTTCGTGCCGAGAAACGCCAGGGTGAGGAACGCCAGCACGAAGATCCCGTAGAACACTTTGTGGAAGAACGGCCGGTAGCGGATCGACCTCACCGGTGACTGGTCGAGCCATGGCAGGAAGAACAGCGAAATCACCGCCGTGCCCATCACCACGACACCCCAGAACTTCGACTCGGTGAAATACATCGCCAGAATCACCAGTACCGCGAGCACCGGCAGCCCCGCTTTCCACTTGCCGCGTGCCCGCACCAGCGCGAGCAGGCCCAGCAACGCGATCACGATCATCAGGACGATCTTGAACGGGTCGGTGGTCGCGCGCAGCATCGCGTAGAACGCGGTGAAGTACCAGACCGGGGCGATTTCCGGCGGCGTTTGCAGCGGATTCGCCGGGACGAAGTTGTTGGACTCGAGGAAGTACCCGCCCATCTCCGGCGCGAAGAAAATGATCGCCGCGAAGATAATCAGGAAAATGCACGTGCCCATGAAGTCGTGCACGGAGTAGTACGGATGGAACGGGATTCCGTCGAGCGGGACGCCGTTCGCGTCCTTTTTCGCCTTGATCTCGATGCCGTCCGGATTGTTCGAGCCGACTTCATGCAGCGCCACGAGGTGGGCAACCACCAATGCGATCAGCACGAGCGGAATCGCGATCACGTGGAACGCGAAGAAGCGGTTCAACGTGACATCGGACACCACGTAGTCGCCGCGAATCCACAGCGACAGGTCCGGCCCGATAAACGGAATCGCCGAGAACAGGTTCACGATCACCTGCGCGCCCCAGAACGACATCTGGCCCCACGGCAGCAGGTAGCCGAAGAACGCCTCGGCCATCAGGCTCAGGAAAATCATGCAACCGAAGATCCACACCAGTTCGCGCGGCTTGCGGTACGAGCCGTACAGGAGCCCGCGAAACATGTGCAGATAGATCACGACGAAGAACATCGACGCGCCCGTGGAGTGCATATAGCGGATCAGCCAGCCCCACGGCACCTCGCGCATGATGTACTCGACCGACGCGAACGCGAGCGTCGCGTCGGGCTTGTAATTCATCACGAGGAAGATGCCGGTGACGATCTGCAGCACCAGCACCAGCAGCGCGAGCGAGCCGAAGAAGTACCAGAAGTTGAAGTTCTTCGGCGCGTAGTACTCGGAAACGTGCTTTTTCCACGTCGCCGTCATCGGAAAACGGCGGTCGATCCAGCCGACCACCCCGGTCGTCTCTACTTCATGTTCGCTCGCCATTTACGCTTCTCCTTTCTCGTCCTGACCGATCACGAGCGAATTTTCCGACGTGAACATGAAGCGCGGAATGTCGAGATTCTGCGGAGCGGGTTTGTTCTTGAAGACCCGGCCGGCCAGGTCATAGGTCGAACCGTGGCAGGGGCACAGGAAGCCACCTGGCCAGTCGTCAGGAAGATTCGGCTGCGCGCCCTCCTGGAAACGCGGCGTCGGCGTACAGCCGAGATGGGTGCACACCGCCACGGTGACGAGAATGTTCTTGCGTTCAGGCCGTGAGCGGAATTCGTTATCCGCATACTCCGGCATCGGCATCGAGAAGGGGTTTTTGGACAGCGGATCGGCCAGTTCCGGGTCGGCCTTTTTGATGTCGGCGAGCATGCGGTCGGTGCGATTGAGAATCCAGACCGGCTTGCCGCGCCATGCCACGGTCATCATGTCGCCGGGCTTCAGGTTGCTGATATCGACTTCGACCGGGGCGCCTGCTGCCTTGGCCCTTTCAGATGGTGCAAACGAACTAACAAAGGGTACAACGGCGGCTACTCCTCCTACACCGCCTGCTACGGTCGTCGCAATCAGCCAGGTACGGCGGCTGCCGTCGACGCGCTTATCTTCCTTGTCTCGCATCACACGCCCCACTTCTGAGTTGGATTTTTCCGTCATGTCGGCTCTACCGCCGCTAGTTTGCTCGAATGGAGTCGGCATTTACAAGGGCCGATTGCCAAAAAGCGTGCGAAGTCGTTGATAAATCAGGGTTTTCCCGCACGGATCGCAAACTTTTTTGTACCTCCTTTTAAGTGTTCCCTCCGTTATCGAGCCTTTTTGTCCACTAATCAGACCGGATTATGAATATCGATAAAAAGATGCTCGAGATCGAATGTCTCCGACAAATGTGTGCCGAGCGACTGGATACCAAAGCGTTCGGTTGCGTGGTGACCAGCCGCGAGGAACGCGACACCGCTTTCCGCTGCGATGTGAGTGGTCGGCTCGGAGATTTCACCGGTCAGAAAGACGTCGGCGCCGGCTTCGATCGCGGCGTCGAAATAACTCTGCGCGGCGCCCGTGCACCACGCAACGCGACGCAGTTCCCGATCAGGGTCGCCCAGCACGAGCGGCGTGCGGCCGAGCGTGTGCTCCACCTGCGCCGTGAAGTGCGCAAGCGTGATCGGCATCGGCAACGTGCTCATCCAGCCGAGGTCGTGATCGCCGAAACGCATGTCGTCGGCGATCCAGCCCATCTTTGCGCCGAGCTGCGCGTTATTGCCGTAATCGGGATGGTCGTCGAGCGGAAGATGGTACGCAAAGAGGTTGAGCTCGTTCTGGATCAGAAGCTTGATGCGGCCGTATTTGCGGCCGGTGATCTGCGGCGCCTCATTGCGCCAGAAGTAGCCGTGATGGACGAGCACGGCGTCCGCGCCCCACTCGACGGCAGCCTCGATGAACGCCGCCGATGCGGTCACACCGGTCGCAATCTTTTTGACCCGCCGACGCCCCTCGACCTGCAGCCCGTTGGGGCAATAGTCCTTGAACCGCGCGGTTTCCAGAAGATTGTTCAAGTACAATTCGAGTTCTATCCGATCCATATAAACCTCTAATATCTTCAGATGCTTAGACGCTTTTGGCTGCTGTTCGCCCAGGCGGTGACCGTGCTGTTGGCGTTGATGTTCATCATCGCGACGCTCAAGCCGCAATGGCTGCAACGTCAGGGTCAATTCGGCAAGCAGCTCGCCGAACCGATCGTCGCCCTGCGTGAAGTAGCGCCCGGCATCGGCAGCGGCAGCGGCCCCGCGCAGGGCTCTTACGCCGACGCAGCTCATAAGGCCATGCCGGCTGTCGTCAACGTGTTCTCCAGCAAGGATGGGTCGCTTCCGCCCGACCCGCGCGCGAAAGATCCGCTCTTTCGCTATTTCTTCGGCGACAAGAACAACCGCAAGCAGCAGCAACAACCCGCCGCCAATCTCGGCTCAGGTGTCATCGTGAGTTCGGAAGGTTACATTCTAACGAACCAGCACGTCGTCGACGGCGCCGATCAGATCGAAATTGCGCTCGCCGACGGCCGCACCACGAACGCCAAGGTAATCGGCGTCGATCCGGAGACGGATCTGGCCGTGCTGAAGGTCAACATGACCAATCTGCCGACCATCACGCTCGGCCGCATGGACCAGACGCGCGTCGGCGACGTCGTGCTGGCGATCGGCAATCCGTTCGGCGTCGGCCAGACGGTGACGATGGGCATCGTCAGCGCCCTGGGGCGCAATCACCTCGGCATCAACACCTTCGAAAACTTCATTCAGACCGACGCCGCGATCAACCCGGGCAATTCGGGCGGAGCGCTCGTCGATGTGAACGGCAACCTGCTCGGCATCAATACCGCGATCTATTCGCGCTCGGGCGGCTCGCTTGGCATTGGCTTCGCGATTCCTGTGTCGACGGCGCGCAGCGTGCTGGAAAGCATCATTACGACGGGCTCGGTCACGCGTGGCTGGATCGGCGTCGAGCCGCAGGACGTCACGCCCGAAATCGCCGAATCGTTCGGGCTTCAGCAAAAGTCGGGCGCAATCGTCGCCGGCGTGCTGCAGGGAGGACCGGCCGACAAGGCGGGCGTCAAGCCTGGCGACATCCTGCTCAGCGTGAACGGCGAAGACATCACCGACACGACCCGCCTCCTGAACGTGATCGCGCAGATCAAGCCCGGAACCGATGCGAAGGTTCACCTCGTGCGCAAGAACAAGGAGATGGATCTGGACGTGATGATCGGCAAACGTCCACCACCGCCGAAGCAGCCGGCCGAGGAAGGCGACAATCAGGGCGATGACGGAGGTTGACGGACGCAGCGTCCCGAGTCCTGAATGCGTCAAAGTGAAACCACCGGAGCCGAAATGACCAAGGGCAACCCGCTGACGGGTTGCCCTTTCGTTTTGCTGCATTCTTTTTGCCGCTGATCTGGCGCTCATCCGGGTGGCTACCCGCTTCGGTCAGGCTGCGACCGCGCCACCCGCTTTCGGCGTGAACCCGCGCTCAACTCGTCTGCTTGCTTTCTTCTTCGCTCACAGCGGCCCGTTTGCCTACAAACAGACGCGCCGCGATGATGCCGGCCTCATAAAGCACGATCAGGGGAACCGCAAGAATCAGCTGCGAAAAGACATCCGGCGGCGTCACGACAGCGGAAACCACAAACGCACCGACAATCACGTACGGACGGATCTCCTTGAGCTTCTTCACCGTGATGATGCCCATGCGCACGAGCAGCACGACGACGATCGGTACTTCGAACGTCACGCCGAACGCTATGAACATCGTGAGCACGAAGCTCAGGTAGTTGTCGATGTCGGTGGTCATCTGCGCGCCAAGCGGCGCGTTGTAATGCGCCATCACGCGGAAGATGGTCGGGAACACGACGAAGTAGGCGAACGCCATACCGCAGAGAAAGAGCGCGTAGCTGCTGGCGACGAGCGGCATCACCAGCTTCTTCTCATGCTGATAGAGACCCGGCGCGACAAACGCCCAGATCTGGTAAAGCACGAACGGCAGCGCGATCACCAGCGCAACCAGCATCGTCACTTTCATCGGCACGAAGAACGAGCCGGTGACGTCGGTGACGATCATCTTGCCGTCCTTCGGCAGGTTCTGCATCAGTGGGCGCGCGAGCAGCCGGAAGATATCCGGCGCCCAGTAGACGAGCCCAAGAAACACGACGATGACCGAAATGCCGGCGCGGATGATGCGGTCGCGCAGTTCGACGAGATGCGAGATGAAGGTTTCTTCAGGGGCTTCGCCCTGGTTATGCTGGGGGTCGCTCACACCGGCCCTCGGTTGAAGTATTTCGCAGGGGACATCAGAAGAAGCGTGTCGGACGACGCAGGCTCACCGGCGTATGCCGTGCAACGCGTGCCGCGCCCGACTGGACCCGCGTGCGCCGCAAGGTGGCGCGCTTGTACCAGTTCGGCATGGCGGTCTGTTTGACGCGCCAGTTCTTGCGCCTCGGGGTAGGGGTGATGCTGCTGCGCCACGAACCGTCACCCGCCGACGCGAGATTTTCCGTTGAAGCACCGCCCGCAATGCTCGGCGACACCGACGTCCCGGCATTCCAGGCATCGTTCAGCTCGGATTCGTGCTTGCGCAGATTGTCGTGAATCGTGTTCTCGACGTTGCTCGCCGCCGACTCGAACTCCGTCTTCATGCGACGCAGTTCGTCGAGCTCGATTTCACGCGTGACTTCGGACTTCACATCGTTGATGTAGCGCTGTGCGCGCCCGAACAGCGCCCCTGCCGTGCGCGCGACGCGCGGCAGGCGCTCCGGCCCGAGAACGACCAGCGCGACGACGCCGATCAGCGCCATCTTGGTTAGACCGAGGTCCAGCATGAAATGAGCTTTCCGTCAGTACGCGGGTGAAGGCAAATGAACGCGAATAAACGCGAACACGCGTGGCTTTAGCGGGAGTCGCCCGAATGCGGCGCCTTTTCCTTCGCGTCGACATCGACCGTACCGGTGCGCGGCAGTTCGCGCGTCGGCGTGTCAGCCGGCGTTTCCGCATCCTTCATACCTTCCTTGAAGCCCTTCACCGCGCCACCCAGATCGGTGCCGATGTTGCGCAGCTTCTTCGTGCCGAACACCAGCGCAACGATCAACAAGACGATCAGCCAGTGCCAAATACTCAACGAACCCATGAAAACTCTCCTTAACCCCGCCGCCGCGTCTGCACGCCTGTCTGCGGCGAAAACCGTCTGCCTTGCGGCCTGAATCGAAGCGCGTGCGCCTCACGTCAACAATACCGCCGAACTGCGTTGGCCGCACGTGCGCTTCATTATGAATGGATCGTCACGTCGCCGTTATTACATCGCTGCAATGTCGCCGCCATATCTGACCGCTCGCCATTTTGCTCGCTCAAAAACCGGCCGCGAAGGGCGTTCGCGGCGAACCCTCGCCACGCTCAGCCCATCCGCAGCCACGGACGCGGCCCGGCCAGAATATGCGCGTGCAGGTGGTACACCTCCTGTCCGCCGCCGGGGCCCGTGTTGATGACCGTACGGAAGCCGGTATCGCCACCGGTAAAGGCCACGCCGAGCTTGTCCGCCAGACGCGCGACCAGCACAAGCATTCTACCAAGCAGGGCGGCGTCTCCATCGGTGCAATTCGACAGCGTTGCAATGTGCTTGCGCGGAATCACCAGGATGTGAGTTTCGGCTGCCGGACGGATATCGCGGAAGGCGACGAATTCGTCGTCCTCGTGAACTTTGGTCGAGGGAATGGCGCCAGCGGCGATCTTGCAGAAAAGGCAGTTTGGGTCGTGGCTCATGGGCTTCCTGATGCACGGAATACGGCGGCTGACCGGCTAAATGGATGACGAGGCTGAACGGCTCGAACGAGGCACGTCAAAACCACGCGCGCGGATTCAGCAACGGCTTGTTGTCGTACAGATACAGCCAGCCTTTGATGATACGGTACAACATCCAGATGGCGACCGCCCACAGGATCGGCACGCCAATCAGCACGATAAAAAGCGCAAAGCCGATCAGATGGCCGATCACAGCCATCCAGAAAGTGCGGATCTGCCAGTCGAAGTGGGCTTCGTACGGCGTGCCGACAACGTCGGACCGCTTCACATAGTTGATGATGATCGCGATCAGCGCGGTAATCCCGCCGCTCAGCCAGTAGACGGCATAAAGCGCATACAGCACGTGCGTGAGCGTGCGCAGGCTGCGCTGGCGGTCGCCTTCGGTTGCGCTCTGGTAAGACGGAGGCGGGTATCCGCCTTGCGACTGTTCCATGTTTGCGTCTCCCTCAACAGTGCGTCTGGCCTGCCCGGATGCGCCGGGTGCGCGGGACAGATTCAGTCGCCGTTCTGTTCGCGCTCGCGGCTCTTGCGCAGCGCCTTTTCCTCGATGCCCGACATGCCTTCACGACGCTCGAGTTCGGCGAGCACGTCAGCCGGGCCAAGGTCGAAGTGCGAAAGCATCACGAGGCAATGAAACCACAGATCGGCCACTTCGCCGACCAGCGCCTTCGGCGCGCCGCCCTGACGCACGTCTTTGGCCGCCAGCACCACTTCGGTCGCTTCTTCGCCGATCTTCTTCAGCACGGCGTCGTCGCCCTTGTTGAAGAGTCGCGAGACATACGAAGCGTCCGGGTTGCCGCCCTTGCGGCTATCGATGACCGCGGCGAGGCGCTGCAGCGTGTCGTTCGTCGATTGCGTGGATTGCGTCATTTGTAAATGTGTTCGGGGTCTTTCAGCACGGGATCGACGGCAACCCAGCTGCCGTCGTCCGCCGAGCCTTCGAATTTCTGGAAAAAGCACGAGTGGCGCCCGGTGTGGCAGGCGATGCCCGACACCTGTTCGACCTTGAGAAGCACTACGTCTTCGTCGCAGTCGAGTCGCACTTCATGAACGTGCTGGACGTGGCCCGACTCTTCCCCTTTGAACCACAGGCGCTGGCGCGAGCGCGAGAAGTACACGGCGCGGCCCAGTTCGATGGTTTTGGCAAGCGCTTCGCGGTTCATCCACGCGAACATCAGCACGTCGTTGGTGGCGGCTTCCTGGGCGATCACCGGCACAAGGCCATTCGCGTCCCATTTCACCTGGTCGAGCCAGTTTTCTGCGGCGGAATTCACGTCAACCTCACCGAAATGCCCTGCTCCGCCATGAAGCGCTTCGCTTCGCCCACCGTGTGTTCACCGTAGTGGAAGATGCTGGCGGCGAGTACCGCGTCGGCATGGCCGTCCTTGATGCCGTCCGCGAGATGCTGCAGCGAGCCGACACCACCCGAGGCGATGACCGGCACCGGCACCGCATCGGACACCGCGCGCGTCAGCGCCAGGTCGAAGCCGCTCTTGGTGCCGTCACGATCCATGCTGGTGAGCAGGATTTCGCCCGCGCCGAGTTCCGCCATCCTGCACGCCCATTCGACGGCATCGAGGCCCGTGGCCTTGCGCCCGCCATGCGTGAACACTTCCCAGCGCGGCGTTTGGCCGTCGGCAGACACGCGCTTCGCGTCGATCGCGACGACGATGCATTGCGAGCCGTATTTATCGGTAGCGTCGCGCACGAGTTGCGGATTCGCTACCGCCGACGAATTCATGCTGATCTTGTCCGCGCCCGCGTTCAGGAGACGCCGTACGTCTTCGACGGCGCGCACGCCGCCGCCAACGGTCAGCGGAATGAATACCTGTGACGCCACCGCCTCGATGATCGGCAGGATCAGATCGCGCTGGTCGGACGTGGCGGTGATGTCGAGAAAGGTGAGCTCGTCGGCGCCCTGGTCGTCGTAGCGGCGCGCGATTTCGACCGGGTCGCCCGCGTCGCGCAGTTCGACGAAGTTGACGCCTTTGACTACGCGTCCTGCCGTGACGTCGAGACAGGGGATGATGCGTTTAGCTAGAGCCATGATCTTGCAAATTCTTGCCAATGCCGCTGGTGAAGCCGCTCCCAGGGAACGGCTGGATGCCCGGGAGCCGGACGGGTGGCGGCGCCTGTTACAGACGCTCTGGTTTTTGCACAGGCCTGAACTTCGGGCCGCCTCAGTCCATTTCGGCCCGGCTCAAACCGCCGATGCCTGAGAAGGCTGTGGTTCACGCCAGACCCGGCGCGACGCTCAGGCGTCGTCCGATTCGCGCAGCCGGTCCGCGAGGGTCTGGGCCGCCGCGAAATCGAGATCACCGGAGTAGATCGCGCGACCACAGATCACGCCCTCGATGCCCTCATCCTCGACTTCGCACAGCGATTCGATGTCGGCGAGGTTCGACAGCCCGCCGCTCGCGATCACCGGGATCTTCACCGCACGCGCAAGGCGCACGGTGGCGTCGATGTTGATCCCCTGAAGCATGCCGTCGCGGCCGATATCGGTATAAATGATCGCTTCGCAGCCGTAATCCTCGAACTTGCGCGCGAGATCCGCCACTTCGTGGCCGGTCAGCTTGCTCCAGCCGTCCGTGGCGACCTTGCCGTCTTTCGCGTCGAGCCCGACGATGATGTGGCCGCCGAACGCCGTGCAGGCGTCCTGCAGGAAGCCGGGGTTCTTCACCGCCGCCGTCCCGATGATCACGTAGGACAGGCCGTCGTCCAGATAGCGTTCGATCGTGTTCAGGTCGCGGATACCCCCGCCCAGCTGGACGGGAATCTCGCCGCCGACCTCGTCGATGATGGCGCGGATTGCGTCTTCATTCCGGGGTTTGCCGGCGAACGCGCCGTTCAGGTCGACGAGATGCAGGCGCCGCGCGCCGCGCTCGACCCAATGTCGGGCCATTGCCGCCGGCTCCTCGGAAAAAATCGTCGCCTGGTCCATATCGCCTTGTTTGAGGCGTACACACTGACCGTCTTTCAGGTCGATGGCCGGAATCAGCAGCATAGCAATCGGGTGGTGTCTGGGAAGAAAATGGAAAGACGGCATCGGGACGAGGCAGGAAGCCTCGACCGGCGCCGTTTCGCTAGTTTAGTACAACTCTTTCGGCGCCCTTGCTGGCATCAACCGGGTTCGGATTCATGCCACGACCGTCCATGCCCGATCGGACATGTTCGACAGAAGGGAAGCGAGTGGCGCTCACGGGTTCCAGTGCACGAAGTTACGATACACGCGCAATCCTGTGTCGGCGCTCTTTTCCGGGTGGAACTGGGTCGCAAAGATGTTATCCCGCGCCACCGCCGAGGTAAAGGGTACGCCATAAACGGTTTCACCCGACGTATGGGCCACATTCTCCGGCACGACGTAGTAGCTGTGTACGAAGTAGAAGAACGCGCCGTCCGGCACGCCGTCCCACAGCGGATGGGGCTGAGCCTGACGCACCCGGTTCCAGCCCATCTGCGGCACCTTGAAGCGCGAACCGTCGTCCTGCAACTGGCCGCCGAGTTCGAAGCGCACCACCTTGCCCGGCAACAGACCGAGCCCGCGGGTGTCGCCTTCGGCGCTCCAGTCGAACAGCATCTGCTCGCCGACGCACACACCCATCAGCGGCTTTGTGCGCGACGCTTCGATGACCGCTTCCTGCAACCCCGACTCGCCGAGGCAGCGCATGCAGTCGGGCATCGCACCCTGGCCGGGCAGCACGACGCGGTCCGCGGCACGGATCGCTTCCGGACGGTCGACGATCGCCACCTCCGCCTCCGGCGCGGCTTTCCTCAACGCCTGCGCCACCGAGCGCAGGTTGCCCATGCCGTAATCCACAATCGCAATTGAAGTTTTCATCTCAAGTTAGGCAGCAACGCCTTCAATCCGTCGACGATGAATTCCACCGCCAGCGCCGACAACATCAAACCCATAAGCCGCGTACCGATATTGATACCTGTGCGACCGATCCAGCGGGCAATCGGTTCGGCAAGCCGCAGCGAAAAAAAACAGATCACCGCGAGCAGCGCGCCGATTGCTACAAGACTAACCCGGTCGTACCAATGATGGAAATTAGCCGAATAGACGATGACGGTGCTGATCGAACCTGGCCCGGTCAAAAGCGGAATCGCCAGCGGCACGACCGCGATGTTGTCCTTCAGCTCCGCTTCGTGGCGCTCTTCCGGCGTCGAGCGGCTATTGCCGATCTGCGCATTCAGCATGCTGATCGCCATCAGCAGCATGATGATGCCCCCACCTACTTCGAGCGAGCCCACCGAAATGCCAAAGAAACCGATGATCTGCTGCCCGAGCAGCGTCGTCACGGCGATCACGCAGAACACCGAAATCGACGCGATGCGGATCGTCCTGCGCCGCTCGTCGTCGGACTGCTGCGACGTCAGGCTCATGAAGAACGGGATGGCGCCGATCGGATTGATCAGCGCCAGCAGCGAAATAAACGACTTGATGATATCCATCGCAAGCCGGCGCGCGGGCACGCGCAACCGGTCCGGTGTGTCTGCTTACAGACTTCCCTTGGTCGACGGAATCTGCCCCGCCGCGCGTTCGTCCAGTTCGACGGCCATCCGCAGCGCCCGGCCGAAGGCCTTGAACACCGTTTCCATCTGGTGATGGGCGTTCAGGCCGCGCAGGTTGTCGATATGGAGGGTCACGCCCGCGTGGTTCACGAAGCCGCGGAAGAATTCGATGGAAAGATCGACGTCGAACGTGCCGATTCGTGCGCGCGTGAACGGCACGTGGAATTCGAGCCCGGGACGGCCTGAAAAGTCGATTACGACGCGCGACAGCGCCTCGTCGAGCGGCACATACGAATGGCCGTAGCGGCGGATGCCCTTGCGGTCGCCGATCGCCTTCGCGACCGCCTGTCCCAGCGTGATGCCGGTGTCTTCGACGGTGTGATGGTCGTCGATATGCAGGTCGCCATGCGCTTCGACGTCGAGATCGATCAATCCATGCCGCGCGATCTGGTCGAGCATGTGGTCGAGGAACGGCACGCCGGTGGCCAGCTTCTGCTGACCGGTGCCGTCCAGATTGATCTTCACACGGATCTGCGTTTCGCTGGTGTTGCGAACGACTTCCGCCTGGCGCATGGGAATTCCTTGAATCGAGCTAGAAAATAGGGGGTGTCGGGGAACGCGGGCGGCTCAATGCAGCACGAGTTTCAGTGCGGCGAGCAACTGGGCGTTTTCTTCAGGAGATCCGACCGTCAGACGCACACAATTCGCCAGCAATGGGTGCATTTTACTCACGTTTTTGATCAAGATCCGCGCGGTGAGCAGCGTCTCGAACAGGATCGATGCGTCCGGCACGCGCACCAGCAGGAAATTGCCGGCGCTCGGGAACACTTCAGCGCCCGGCAATTCGCGAACCGCCTCGGCCAGTTTTGCTCTTTCTGCGCGCAACCCGGCGGCCTGATCGTCGAGCACATCGATGTGATCGAGCAGGAAGCTGGCGGCCGCCTGCGTGAGCACGTTCACGTTGTACGGCGGGCGCACCTTGTCGATCTCGGTGAGCCATGCGCTCCGGCCGGCCAGATAGCCAAGGCGGATACCCGCGAGACCGAGCTTCGACACCGTGCGCATCACGACGACGTTGTCGAACTGATCCGCGCGCGGCAGCCAGCTTTGCTGCGCGAACGGCTGATAGGCCTCGTCGATCACGACGAGGCTCCGGTTCGCCGCAGCGATGATGCGCTCCATGTCGGCTTCGTCGTATAGCGTGCCGGTCGGATTGTTCGGATAGGCCAGATAGACGATCGCCGGCTGGTGCTCCGCGATCGCCGCGAGCATCGCCTCCGTATCGAGCGTGAAGTCGGCTTTCAGCGGCACGCCGATGAACTCCTGATGCGCGAACTTCGCCGACATCTGGTACATAACGAAGCCCGGCACCGGCGCAAGCACCTTCGCGCCGGGAATCGCGCTGGCCACCGAGATCATGCTGATGATCTCGTCCGAGCCATTGCCAAGCAGGACATCGCACGCCGCCGGCACGTTCATTACACGCTTGATCTTCTCAATCAGCGCTTCCGGGCGGGGTGCCGGATAGCGGTTCAGCGCGACGCCGGCCAGGTGTTCGCCGAGATGCGCGGCCAGCACCGGGGGCAATGGAAATGGATTTTCCATCGCGTCCAGCTTGATAAAACCCGTCGCGTCCGGCACGGGATAGCTCGTCATCGCGAGCACGTCGCGGCGAATGATGTCTTGTGGCGTCGTCATGGTGTGGGGGGCCGGCGCGCGCGACGCGCCGGCTGACACGGGCGGCCCGCGGGCCGCCCTGGTTGGTCTAAGTATCTTGTTATTTGTGCGACGTGTCGTGCGCTCAGCCGGTCTGCTTCATCCGGTATTCGGCGCTGCGTGCGTGCGCCTGAAGGCCTTCGCCATACGCCAGTTCAGCCGCGATCTCACCCAGGGTCTGCGCGCCCTCCGCGCTGACCTCGATCACGCTGGAGCGCTTGAAGAAATCATAGACGCCGAGCGGCGACGAGAACCGTGCGGTACGAGACGTAGGCAGCACGTGATTTGGCCCCGCACAGTAGTCGCCGAGACTCTCGCTCGTGTAGCGGCCGAGGAAGATCGCCCCTGCATGGCGGATCAGGTTGCCCCAGTGATGCGGTTCCAGCGCCGAGATTTCGAGGTGCTCCGGCGCGATCTCGTTGGCGATCGCGCAGGCTTCCGCCATGTCGCGCACCTTGACGAGCGCGCCGCGCCCTTCGAGCGAGGCGCGGATCACGTCCTGGCGCGGCATGGTGGGCAGCAGTTCGTCGATGGCGTCCTTCACGCGAGCGATGAACGCGTCGTCCGGGCACAGCAGGATCGACTGCGCGAGTTCGTCGTGCTCGGCCTGCGAGAACAGGTCCATCGCGACCCAGCGCGGATCGGTGGTGCCGTCGCACAGCACGAGGATCTCCGACGGCCCGGCGATCATGTCGATGCCGACCGTGCCGAACACGCGGCGTTTCGCCGAGGCGACATACGCATTGCCCGGGCCACAGATCTTGTCGACCGCCGGCACGGTTTCCGTACCATACGCGAGCGCGGCCACGGCCTGCGCGCCGCCGATCGTATATACCCGGTCGACGCCGCCCAGCAGCGCCGCGGCCAGCACGAGCGGATTCTTCACGCCGTCCGGCGTCGGCACCACCATGACGATCTCGCGCACACCCGCGACGCGCGCCGGAATCGCGTTCATCAGCACCGACGACGGATACGCTGCCTTGCCGCCCGGCACATAGATGCCGGCGCGGTCGAGCGGCGTTACCTTCTGGCCGAGCACGGTGCCGTCGGCTTCCGTGTACTGCCAGCTATGGCTGCCGCATTCGATCTTCTGCTTCTCGTGATACCCGCGCACGCGCGCGGCGGCCGCTTCGAGCGCCGCCCGGCGTTTCGGTTCGAGGCTTTCGAGTGCCGCTTCCAGTTCCGACATCGGCAGTTCGAGCGCGGCGACGCTCGTCGCGTCGAGACGGTCGAAGCGGTTCGTGTAGTCGAGCACGGCCGCGTCGCCGCGTGCCTTCACGTCGGCCAGTATCTGCGCGACCGAGCGCTCGATCGCTTCATCCTCGCTCGCCTCGAACGCGAGCACCGCGTGCAGCGCGCGACGAAAATCAGCGGCGCTGGAATCGAGTTTGCGAATCTTGATAGACATACGGGTATCCGTTTCGGTATCGGTAAAACGCGCGGGTAAATCGTGAGGCAACCGCGCGTCAGGCGGCCGCGCTGTCGTGCCGCGACGCGCGTTCGAACGCGTCGAGAATCGGCCGGAGCGCGGCACGCTTCAACTTCAGCGCCGCCTGGTTCACGACGAGGCGCGACGAGATCTGCATGATCTCCTCGACCTCGACCAGATTGTTGGCGCGCAGCGTGCCGCCTGAGCTGACCAGATCGACGATCGCATCGGCCAGCCCGACGAGCGGCGCGAGTTCCATCGACCCATACAGCTTGATCAGGTCGACGTGCACGCCTTTTGCGGCAAAATGCTCGCGCGCGGTTTCCACATATTTCGTTGCAACGCGCAGGCGCGCGCCCTGGCGCACCGCGTTCGCGTAGTCGAAGCCCGACTTCACCGCCACCGACATCCGGCAACGCGCAATGTCGAGATCGGTCGGCTGGTACAGGCCGCTGCCGCCGTGTTCAAGCAGAACGTCCTTGCCCGCCACACCGAAATCGGCCGCGCCGTATTCGACGTAGGTCGGCACATCGGTCGCGCGGACGATGATCACGCGGACGTTCGGATCGTTGGTCGGCAGGATCAGCTTGCGCGACGTCTCCGGATCTTCAGTCACCTCGATGCCGGCCGCCGCGAGCAGCGGCAGGGTTTCCTCGAAGATACGCCCTTTGGACAACGCAAGCGTCAACGGCGCATTCACCGCCGGCGACGACGTCTGCGGCACCGAACTCATGCCTCGCTCCCGGAGATGCGACGCACCTGCGCACCGATGCCGGTCAGCTTCTTTTCCATCCTGTCGTAGCCGCGATCCAGATGATAGATACGGTCGATCAGCGTCTCACCTTCGGCGCGCAGGCCGGCGATCACGAGACTTGCCGAGGCGCGCAGGTCGGTCGCCATCACCTTCGCGCCGGACAGTTCGTCGACCCCGTTCACGAGCGCCGTGTTGCCGTCGATCGTGATGTTCGCGCCGAGGCGGTTCAGTTCCTGCACGTGCATGAAGCGGTTTTCGAAGATTGTTTCGACGACCTGCGAGGTGCCGTTCGCAATCGTGTTGAGCGCCATGAACTGCGCCTGCATGTCGGTCGGGAACGCCGGGTATTCAGACGTGCGCACGCTCACCGCATGCGGACGCTGATTCATGCGCACGCGCATCCAGTCATCGCCTTCCTCGATGATCACGCCGGCTTCGCGCAGCTTTTCGGTCACCGCTTCGAGGATCAACGGACGCACATGGCGCAGCACGACGTCGCCGCCGGCCGCCGCAACCGCGCACAGGAAAGTGCCCGCTTCGATACGATCCGGGATGACCGTATGCTTCGCGCCATGCAGCCTGTCAACGCCCTGAATGACGAGGCGATCCGTGCCGATGCCTTCGATCTGCGCACCCATCTTCACCAGCAGATGAGCGAGATCGCCGACTTCCGGCTCGCGCGCGGCGTTCTCGATCACCGTTTCGCCTTCAGCCAGAACCGCGGCCATCAGCAGGTTTTCCGTGCCGGTCACCGTGATCATGTCGGTCACGATGCGTGCGCCCTTCAGACGCTTGGCGCGCGCTTCGATAAAGCCGTGCTCGATGTTGATCTCGGCGCCCATCGCCTGCAGGCCCTTGATGTGCTGGTCGACCGGACGCGCGCCGATCGCGCAGCCGCCCGGCAGCGACACCTTCGCCTCGCCGAAACGCGCCACGAGCGGGCCGAGCACGAGTATCGATGCGCGCATCGTCTTCACGAGTTCGTATGGGGCGACCAGATTGTCGACCTTCGACGCGTCGAGCGAGACGCGCCCGTCGCCGTCTTCAGTGCGCACGCCCATCTGGCGCAGCAGTTTGAGCGTCGTGCGCACGTCCTGCAGGTCAGGCACGTTGTCGAGATGCACGGGATCCGCCGTCAGCAGACCCGCACACAGAATCGGCAACGCCGCGTTCTTTGCACCCGACACAACGATCTCACCCGCGAGCCGCTGGCCCCCAACGATAACGAGTTTGTCCATGCCTGTCTGTTCCTGATCTGCCCGGGGTTCGGCCGGGGCTGCTTTCGAGGTTGCCTGAGCTTCATTTGCGGCGCTGCTTCCGGCGCCGCGTGTGTCTTGAGTAATTCGCACTAACGTTCCAGATTACGCGTTTTGCCATTCGGCGGGCGTCAGCGTTTTCATGCTGAGCGCGTGGATTTCCTGTTTCATGCGGTCGCCGAGCGCCGCATAAACGAGTTGATGGCGCTGGATCAGACGCTTGCCTTCAAAGCTCGGGGAAACGATCGTCGCAAAGAAATGCTGACCGTCACCTTCGACTTCGAGATGCTGGCAGGCGAGGCCCGCTGCGATGTAGTCCTTGACCTGTTCGGGAGTCGGCAACATGGAATGCTCCTCGTCAGTGGCGCAGCTTGTAGCCGGACGCGAGCATACGCATCGCCAGCACGGCCAGCACCACAAAGAAACCGCCGACTATCGCGAGGCTCACGAGCGGATCGATATCCGACATCCCGAAGAAGCCGTAGCGAAAGCCGTCGATCATGTAGAAAAAAGGATTCAGCCGCGACACTTCGCGCCACACCGGCGGCAAGCTATGCGTCGAGTAGAACACGCCCGAAAGGAACGTGAGCGGCATGATAAGGAAGTTCTGGAACGCGGCGAGCTGGTCGAACTTCTCGGCCCAGATGCCGGCGATCAAGCCCAGCGTACCGAGGATCGCCGAGCCCAGCACGGCGAACGCGACGATGAAGAACGGCGCGGTGAAGCTGACCGGGATGAACCAGATCGTCACGATGAACACGCCGAAGCCGACCGCGAGCCCGCGCACGACCGAAGCCAGCACGTACGCACCGTACATCTCCCAGTGCGACAGCGGCGGCAGCAGCACGAACACCAGATTGCCGGTGATCTTCGACTGGATCAGCGACGACGAACTGTTCGCGAACGCGTTCTGCAACACGCTCATCATGACGAGCCCCGGAATCAGGAAGCTCGTGTACCCGACGCCCGGATAGACCTGCACATGATCGCGCAACGCGTGGCCGAAGATGGTCAGATACAGCAACGCGGTGATCACCGGTGCAAGAACGGTCTGGAACGACACCTTCCAGAACCGCAGGATTTCCTTGTAAAACAGCGTGCGAAATCCGCTCATGCAAGCCCCTCGATCACTTCCGGACTGTTCATCACCTGGACAAACACATCTTCGAGGTCGGCCTTGCGGACCTCGATTTCTTCGAATGTACAGCCCGCCGCGCGGCACTGCGCGAGAATCCGTTCGATCTCGTCATAACTCGCTAGACGCAGCAGATGCTGACGGCTCTGGATGTTGTGAGGATCGACTTCGAGCGAGCGCAACTCGGACGGCAACGCTCCCCCGGCAAAACGCACGAACAGTTGCAGGCCCGCAAAGCGCTGCAACAACGCGCTGGTGCGTTCGAGCGCGACGACTTCACCACGGCGCAACATCGCGATGCGGTCGCACAGCGACTCGGCTTCTTCCAGATAGTGGGTCGTCAGCACGATCGTGTGGCCTTCGCGGTTCAGACGCGAAATGAATTTCCACAGCGTCTGACGCAACTCGACATCGACGCCCGCGGTCGGCTCGTCGAGCACGATCACTGGCGGCCTGTGAACCAGCGCCTGCGCGACCAGCACGCGACGCTTCATCCCGCCCGACAGCGCGCGCATGTTGGCGTCGGCTTTCTCGGTGAGGTCGAGATTGGCCATGACCTCGTCGATCCACGAATCGTTGTTGCGCAGGCCGTAATAGCCGGACTGGATGCGCAGGGTCTCCCGAACGGTGAAGAACGGATCGAACACGAGTTCCTGCGGAACGACGCCGAGCGCGCGACGCGCGTCGCGGAAATCGTCGACCACGTCGTGGCCGCGCACGGCGATCGAGCCTTCGTCGGCGCGCGCGAGACCGGCAAGGATGCTGATGAGCGTCGTCTTGCCTGCGCCGTTTGGACCGAGCAGTCCGAAAAACTCGCCTTCTTCGACTGAGAGGCTGACGCCCTTGAGCGCCTGCAGATCCTTGTAGCGCTTCTTGACGTTACGGATTTCTATGGCTGGCATGACTGTGCGCCGCTTTGGATCGCGGTGCCGGATAGGTGCGCAAAGTGCGGAGAAAAACGAAATTGGGGCCGGTTGAAAACCCCAAAAAACGTTTGATTATAGGGCAAAGTCGGACGGACCGACCTGGCCCTACAGAGGGGAAAGGAAAGACGCGTGGAGCGTCAATGTCGCGCCGACAGGAGGATATCGACGCCGTAGGCAAGCGCGAGGCTGGCGAGACCAGCGGGCAGGTTGACGATTTCGAGCGGGGCGCCGCGTTTGTGCGCGGCGCGCTGCCACGCGAGCAGCACGGCCAGCGCCGACGAATCGAACTGCGTGAGCGGCGCGCAGTCGACGCCGGTCGCGCCGCCGGCGATACGCTCGAGACCCGCCGCGAGCGCTGCATTCGCGCTCGCGTGGGTCAACGTGGCGCCGGTTTCGAACCGGCTCACGACGCCCGTGACGTCATGATTTGCGACGCTATTCACGACGATTTGCCCGCAGCGAGCTGCTGGTTACGTTGCGTGAGGAACTGAACGAGGCCGTCGATGCCGTGCTGCTGGATCTGCTCATTGAACTGCTGCTGATACGCCTGGATCAGCCATGCGCCGAGCACGTTGATGTCGTACACGCGCCAGCCTTGCGGCGTTTTGTAGAGGCGGTAATCCAGTTCGATCGGCTGGCCGTTGTTCATCACGATCGAACGCACGACGACATCGGTGTCGTCCGGGTTCGCGCGGAACGGCTTGTACTGGATCTGCTGGTCCCGCACCTGGGCGAGCGCCCCCGAATACGTGCGGATCAGCAGCGTCTTGAACTGCTCGACAATCTGCGTCTGCTGGTCAGGCGTGGCGGCACGCCAGTTGCGGCCCATCGCCAGCTGCGTAGTGCGGCGGAAGTCCGTGTACGGCAGGATCTTCTCGTTGACGAGCCTGGTGATCTGGCTGATGTCGCCGGACTGGATCGATTTGTCGGCGCGTATCGCATCGATCACCTGGCCGGTCACGGTTTTGACCATGCCGTCGGGCGAGTTGGTATCGACAGTTTGCGCAAATGCCGCGCTACCGAACGAAAAAAGCGCGGCGAACAGCGGAAAGAGAAAGAATTTTTTCATATCGAGCCCTGCGTTAATAATTACGGCAACCTTTTGAGGCGACGATATCACGCGAGTTCATCTGCGATCCATGCGGAAACTGCGAGAGTCGTTTCGAGGTGTTACCGAAGTTGACCGAAATTGCCTAGCGCAGCTTGAGCGCAGGGAAATTGAGCTTGGGCGGCACGATCTGACCGGCTGGGACCTGCGTCTCCTGGCCGCCCTGCGTCTGATCCTGCCCTTGCGTACCTTCTTTACCTTCTGTCCCTTCCGTGCCCGATGCCGGCGTAGCCGCGCCGGCGGCAGACGCCGCCCCGGGCGCCGACGCGCCTGCCGCCGCCTTGCCGCCCGCAGGGGCAGCAGCGCCCTCGTCGACGTCCTCGTACTTTGGCAGCGGCGCGCCGCCGTCATCCTGCAAGCCCGCCGACGAAGAACCCTCCGACAGCAGATACCGGCGGCGTTGCAGATACGCGTTGCGGACGAACGAGTACCTGTCGAGCGCGGCGTTTTCCAGCACGTCGGTTGCGCCGAGCAGGTTCGCCCGCGTGCTCACGATATTCAGCCCATACAGCGCCCAGCTCAGGCCGTCCGGATGAATATACGACAGCGGGTTGATATAGTAATTGCCGACCGAGCCGACCGCATCGCGCACCGTGCTTGGCCCGAACAGCGGCAGCACCAGGTACGGACCCGGCGGCACGCCGTAGTGGCCAAGCGTGAGGCCAAGGTCGGCGGTGTGCTTCGGCAGTTTTGCGAGCGTCGCGACATCGAACAGGCCGCCAACACCGAAAACCGTGTTGATCACGATCCGCATGATGTCCTCTACGCCATCAGTGATCTTCAGCTGCAGCAGGTTGTTCGCCGCAATGTAGACGTCACCGATGTTCGAGAAGAAGTTGGTCACGCTGTCGCGCACCGGCTGCGGCGTAACAAAGACGTAGCCCTTCGCCACCGGCTTCAGCGCGTACTGGTCGACCTTGTCGTTAAAGACGAAGACTGTGCGATTGAAGCCTTCGAAGGGGTCTTCCTTCGCCGGAGTCTGGACAGTCGCACAGCCGGCGAGCGTTGCCGCCGTCAGCGCGAGCGCCGCTGTACGGACGCGCATGGTCTTCATTCTTGTTCTCCTTATTGACCTGCCGCGCCGGAGGCGGGCGATGCCGGTGCCGCTATGGCCGGGGCGGCCGGAACCGCCGCTGCCGGCGCCGACGCGCCCGACCTGGCGGCACCCGAATCCGCCGCCTTGCTGTACAGAAACTGCCCGATCAGGTTTTCGAGGACGATCGCCGACTGCGTCATCGAGATCGTGTCGCCCGCTTTCAGCATCTCGCTATCGCCGCCGGGTTCAAGTCCAATGTACTGCTCGCCGAGCAGACCCGATGTCAGGATCTTCGCGGAGGTGTCTTTCGGAAACTGGTATTGCCTGTCGAGATCGAGTGTGACAACGGCCTGATACGTGTTGGTGTCAAAGCCGATCGACGCCACGCGGCCCACCGTCACGCCTGCGCTCTTCACGGGCGCGCGCGGCTTCAATCCGCCGATATTGTCGAATTTGAGCTTGACCGGGTAGGTGGCCTGAAACGACAGCGAACTCATGTTGCCGGCCTTCAATGCAAGAAACAGCAACGCCACGAAGCCCAGCACCACGAACAGGCCGACCCAGAAGTCGAGAACAGTCTTTTTCATCGTTATCCCAAGAGAATCCGCTGCGGCGGCAACCCACCCGCGCGACGCGGCAGCACGCGCGCCGTCTCGCGGATGCAACCCCGCGCAGTCTTAGCTGAACATCAGTGCGGTCAGCAGGAAATCGAGGCCGAGCACAGCAAGCGACGCGTACACAACCGTTTTCGTCGTCGCGCGCGAAACGCCTTCCGGTGTGGGCCGTGCTTCATAGCCCTGAAAGAGCGCGATGAACGTCACCGCGAAACCGAACACGATACTTTTGATTACGCCATTGCCGACGTCGCGCCACACATCGACGCCGCCCTGCATCTGCGACCAGAACGCACCGGAATCGACGCCGATCATCAGCACGCCCACCACATACCCGCCAATCACGCCGACCGCGCTGAAAATCGCCGCAAGGATCGGCATCGCGATAATGCCGGCCCACATGCGCGGCGCGACCACGACCTTGACCGGATCGACGGCCATCATTTCCATTGCCGTCAGTTGCTCGCCCGCCTTCATCAGACCGATTTCGGCGGTCAGCGACGTGCCCGCGCGGCCGGCGAACAGCAGCGCCGTCACCACAGGCCCGAGTTCGCG
Source organism: Paraburkholderia sp. GAS448 (assembly GCF_050435685.1). NCBI lineage: Bacteria > Pseudomonadati > Pseudomonadota > Betaproteobacteria > Burkholderiales > Burkholderiaceae > Paraburkholderia > Paraburkholderia sp. GAS448. The sequence continues at coordinate 42,108 of NZ_JBNDKT010000024.1, read as the reverse complement.
CACGAGCGACAGCGCGACCAGCAGACCCAGCGCCTGTTCGGAGCCGTAGCGGTTCAGCGTGTAATAGCCCTGCAGCCCCAGCACGAAGCCGACGAAGAGGCCCGACACCGCAATGATGACCAGCGAATAATTACCCACGAAGTGGATCTGCTTCGTGACAAGCCGTGGCCGGCGCAGCAGCGGAAAGAACTCGAGCACGAGCCGCAGGAACATCCGCGAGGCATAACCGGCCTGCTCAAGGAGGTCGATGACGGAGCGTCCGATCGTACTGATCATGGCTGACCTCCGCCGATGCCGAAGTCTGCCGCCAGTGGCGTTTTGCTCGGATAGTGGAACTTGAAGGGGCCATCGGGGGCACCGTCGATGAACTGACGGACGGTCGGATCCGTAGAAGAGCGCAACTGAGCCGGCGTGCCTTCGGCATGGACGCCGCCGTTGGCGAGGAAGTACACGTAGTCGGCGATGGCGAACGATTCGGGCACGTCGTGCGTCACCAGAATCGACGTGGCGCCGAGCGCGCTGTTCAGCGCGCGGATCAGGTTAGCCGTGATGCCAAGCGAAATCGGGTCGAGGCCGGCGAACGGCTCGTCGTACATCATGAGTTCGGGATCGAGCGCAATCGCGCGGGCAAGCGCCACGCGGCGCGCCATACCGCCCGAAATCTCGGACGGCGCGAGATCGCGTGCCCCGCGCAAACCGACGGCGTTGAGCTTCATCAACACCAGATCGCGGATCAGCTCTTCGGGGAGGTCGGTGTGTTCGCGCAACGCGAAGGCAACATTTTCGAACACCGACATATCGGTGAACAAGGCGCCGAACTGGAACAGCATGCCCATCTTGCGGCGTAGCGCGTACAGGCCATCGCGCGTCTGCGCGCCGATGTCCTGTCCGTGGAACACCACCTGGCCGCGGTTCGCGCGCACAAGGCCGCCGATCAGGCGCAGCACCGTGGTCTTGCCACATCCCGAGCCGCCCATGACCGCCACCACCTGACCGCGCGGAAAGCGCAGGTTCAGGCCAGACAGGACAAGCCCGTCGCCGTAACCGAAGTCGACGTCGCGTAGCTCGAGGAAATTCTCGGAAGAGGAAGGCACGAAGCTGACAGTCCTTTTACACAGAACACGAAGGCCGGATTATAGGGCCATCGTGAAAAAGCTGCCGTGACGTGCCCTGTCCCTGTTAAGGGTATCCCCCGATTATTGCAGAAACGCGTGTTGCAATGCAGAAACTGCAGCTGCAGGGTCCGCAGCCTCGGTAACGGCGCGCACGACGGCCGCACAGCCGACGCCGGTTGCCAGCACCTGCGGCAACACCTGGCCGTCGATACCGCCGATCGCCACCAGCGGCACGACGCCGTCGAGCAGTTTCACATAGCGGGCGAGCCGGGCGAGACCCTGCGGCGCGGTCGGCATGGCCTTGGTCGTGGTCGGGAAGACGGCGCCAAGCGCAATATAACTCGGCCGGAAATGCAGTGCGGTCAGCATCTCGTAGTAGCCGTGCGTCGACAGGCCAAGGCGTATGCCGGCTGCGGCGAGCCGGTGCAGGTCGGCGGTGTGCACGTCTTCCTGTCCGAGGTGGACGCCGTATGCGCCCGCGTCGAGCGCGGCCTGCCAGTGATCGTTGATGAACACCTGCGCATCGTGCTTGCGGCCTGCGACGACGCATCGCCCGATTTCGCCCGCCAGGCCCGCATCCGCTACCTTGTGGCGCAACTGGACCGTCTTCACGCCGAAGTCCAGCACGCGCTCGACCCAGTCGGCCGTCGGCAGCACGGGATACAGGCCGAGCCGGTCCGGGCAACGCGCAAACGGCTGCGACGGCGCTTCCGGCAAACCGGTGACGCGCGGAAAGCGCGTCAGATCAGTCGGCCACGCGTCGGAGTGGGCGGTTTCGTCGCCGTCGCGCCAGGCCAATGCGAGCGTCAGTGCGTCGTGGGGATCGAATCCGCAGTCGAGGAACGCGGCCAGCGCCGCGATCCAGTCTTCGGCGAGATGCCCTGCCAGGGCGTAGCGCTCGCCGCCCAGATGCAAGGTGGCGCTGTCGTCCGATGCCTCGATGACGCCCGCGCCCTTCACGAGCCATTTCGCGACGTGGTCGCCATGATGCTGCAGATCGGCGACGATGATGAGGTCGCCGCCGTTCGGTTCGTCAGGCGCGGTGAGGCAGATGCGCCACGGCGCGTGCGTGGGCGGCCAGTCGCCGAGGCGCGAGCGAATCCGCTCAGCAGCTTCGGTGAGTTCGTCGGCGGGCGGCCAGAAAAGATCGCGCCGCGTCGGCGGCAAGGTTTGCGTCATGCGGCGCTCCCATCCTGGTGCCAGAACGGCATGCCGACAACCGGCGTGCTCGCGTGGGCAGTTTCACGTTCGGCCATCGGGCCGGCAAGATAAGCGCTGCGCCCGGCCTCGACGCCCAGCGCGAACGCACGGGCCATTGTCTCCGGATGAGTCGCCTGCGACACCGCCGTGTTCAGCAGCACGCCGTCGAAGCCCCACTCCATCACCTGGCATGCGTGAGACGGCACGCCAAGCCCTGCGTCGACGATCAGCGGCACGTCCGGCAGGCGCTCGCGCAGCACGCGCAGACCGTACGGGTTGATGACGCCCTTGCCGGTGCCGATCGGCGCGCCCCACGGCATCAGCGCTTCGCAACCTGCATCCAGCAGACGCCGGCCGATCACGAGATCTTCCGTACAGTAAGGCAGCACCTTGAAGCCGTCCTTCACGAGCCGGGAGGCAGCCTCGATCAGGCCGACCGGGTCGGGCTGCAGCGTGTAGTCGTCCCCGATCAGTTCGAGCTTGATCCAGTCGGTTTCGAACACTTCGCGCGCCATGTGCGCGGTAGTGACAGCTTCGCCGACGGTCAGGCAGCCCGCTGTATTCGGCAGCAACGGCACGCCGCGGCGTTTGAGCAGATCGAAGAAGCCGGCTTCGGCGCCGCCTTCGTTCATCTGACGGCGCAGCGCGACGGTAATCATGCCGGGACGTGCTGCGTCGATCGAATCGGACAGCGATTGCAGCGACGGATAGCGCGACGTGCCAAGCAGCACCCGGCTCGCGAAAGTTTCGCCGTATAGCGTGAGCGCGTCGGCTGGCGCCGCAGCGGTGGCGGTGGCGGTGGCGGCAGTGGCGGAAGAAGTCATTTCAGGATCCTTGCGTCTGGCAGCGCGCGGCGGAATGGCAGGCCAATCAGGACTGTCAAATCAGCCGCCGGCGACGGGTTGCACGACGTCGAGCCGGTCACCCGGCTGTAAAGCGCGGGCCGCATGCTGCGTCCGCGCGACGAAATCGCCATTCAACGCGACGGCAAACGGCGGACGTGCGCCGAAAGCGGCGAGTGCGTCAGCGACCGTGGCCCCTTCGGGCAGCGACAACGGCTTCTGGTTGATGTGAATATCCATGGTGTTCGTATGCAGCTAGATCAATGGCAGCGCCGGTCCGCTCAGGCCAGCGCCGGCCGGGTGTCCTGATGAAAAAGGTCGGTCCAGCGCGCGTCGCGCCGCCAGTCCCCGAAGGCGTCGGCGTCCACGATACGTCCTTCCAGCAAGGCGTCTGCGAAACGCACGGCTTCGTCGGCGACTTCCGGCGCGATCATGTAGCCGTGCCGGTACAGGCCATTCACGCGCAACATGTTCGCGCCATCCCAGACGAGCGCGGGACGGTGATCCGGCAGCGTCGGCCGGCACTGCGAATTCAGTTCAAGAATCCGCGCTTCGCCGAAACCCGGATGGACCGAAAACGCCGCGCTCAGCAACTCGAGCGCCGAGCGCACGCTGACGGGCGACATATCCTCACCTTCGATTTCCGTCGCACCGATCACATACAGATCGTTCTGCTTCGGCGCGATGTACAGCGGGTAACGCGGATGCAGCAGGCGCACGGGCCGCGTCAGCCCGATACCCGGCGCGTGTACCCGCGCAACCTCACCGCGAATGCCGCGCAGCGTCGGCCAGACCGGCTTTGCGCCCAGGCCCCGACAATCGATCGTCACGTGTGCAGCAGGCAGTGCCTGATCGTCGACCGGCGTATTCCAGTGCGTTTCGACGCCGCGCTCGGCAAGGCCGGCCGCGAGCGCGGCGAGCACCTGTCGGTTATCGAGCTGGCCCTCGTGCGGCAGCAGCCAGCCTTGCGGGAAGCGGCCGGTCAGCGCAGGCTCGGCTGCGCCGAGCTGCGCGCCCGAAAGATGCACGAAACCGCCGTCCAGCAGCGCCGCCGGTGCATTCGCGCGCACACGGCGCTCGAACAGCGGCGCTTCGGTACGATCCTGGTGATGCCAGACGACGAGCGTCCCGTTGCGCTGGAAGAACACCGGCTCCGGCAGTTCCGCAAGCATCTGCGGCCACTTCTCGAGCGAAGCGGCGCCGAGTTCGGTAATCAGCAGTTCGGCGCTGGCTGCTTCGGCCAGCGGCGCCAGCATCGCGGCGGCCACCCATGCGGCCGCCTGCGTGCCCGCCGCGTCACCGCGCTCGTACAGCGCGACGCGACGTCCCGCGCCGGCCAGCCGCCACGCGACAAGACGCCCGCAGAGGCCGCCGCCGAGCACGGCGAAATCCGGTTGTCGAGCAGAAGCGTTCATCGCGACCCGCCCGGCACGCTCAAGGCGGCGCCAGAAAAGGTGACGCAAACGACGCAAAAAACTGAAGAATGAGCGGTCATCGAATCCTTTCCGTACGGCAAAAAGCGCACGTACCCAAGGACGAAACCGGCGGGCGAGGCCGGCCGGGCGTAACACGCATCCAGTGACGGATGCCGCCCGGCGGGGAAATGGAAGAAGTGGAAACTTCCGGAAACTTCCCGCGCCGGTATTACCCGGATCGGGTGCGAAGGGTCTCTCTCAGCCTCGCCGCAGCCACGTCGACAAACCGCATCGACACCATATGGCCCGCTTGCGAAGCACCCCTGTTTCGTCAAAAGTCATTAGACCATAAAAGGCGCGACAGCCGCAAACCGGCCAGCTCGAGATCGATTCAATATGGCTGGCGACGGCGTCTGGCACAATGGCACGCGTTGACGGGCATACGCCAGCCATTGCCGCGCCATTCCGGGCGGGATTGCCGGCGGCCCCCCATTACACGATTTAAGTTCAGGTTAAGCCAGGGCCACGACAATCCCGGCCCTGAGCGCACCGCGCGCCGCCCCATCCATGCGTTACAGGCCACGGCCGCGCATAGCGCACTCTGCACTAAAGGACGCTTATGACTGAAAAGCCGACAGGTTCCGTGAATACGGATATCACCGCATGGGGCCTCATCAAGCCATACTGGGTGTCCGAAGACCGATGGCGCGCGCGCGGCCTGCTCGCGCTCGTGGTCGCGATGAACATGACGATGGTCGCGGCGAACGTCTGGTTCAACAACTGGCAACGCATCTTCTTCGACGCGATCCAGCAATACAACTTTCCCGTCTTCAAGTATTCGCTGCTGCAGTTCACCGTCATCGCCATGGCGCTGATTCTGCTCGGTTCGTACCGCACGTACTTCCGGCAGATGCTTGAATTCCGCTGGCGGCAGTGGCTGACAAGCCAATACCTGCACGACTGGCTCGGCGACCGCGCGTACTACCGCATCGAGCGCGACAGCCTCGCGGACAACCCCGACCAGCGGGTATCGGTCGATCTGCAGGCGCTTGCGAGTTCGACGCTCAACCTGGCGCTCGGCCTGCTGTCGACCACCGTCACACTGTTCTCGTTCATCGTCATCCTGTGGAATCTGTCCGGCGCATTGGCGTTCCATCTGTTTGGCACGGCGTTCTCCATTCCGGGCTACATGGTGTGGGCCGCGCTTATTTACGCGGCCGCCGGCTCGTATGTGACCCACAAGGTCAACCATCCGCTCGTGTCGATCAACTATCAGCAGCAGAAAGTCGAGGCAGACTTCCGTTTTTCGCTGATCCGCATCCGCGAGAACGCCGACCAGATCGCGCTCTATCAGGGCGAGCCGGCAGAAGAGCGGGCGCTCAAAGGCGTGTTCGGACACATCCGCGACAACTGGCGTCTGGTCATGCGCTTTACGCGGCGCTTCAACATCGTCGTGATCAGCTATTCGCAGTTGGCGATCGTGTTTCCGTATATCGCGGCGGCCCCCAAATACTTTTCGAAGAGCATTTCCCTCGGCGTCTATCAGCAGGTGACGGGCGCGTTCGGCACGGTCAGCGATTCGTTTTCCTGGTTCATCAACAATTACGATTCGCTCGCCGAATGGCGCGCTACGGTCAACCGTCTGCGGGAATTCCACCGCGTGATGGGCGATCAGCATCTGCGCGAGTCGGTCTCGGGCGGCACCTTCCATGGCGGCATCAATATCCGCATGACGGACACGCAGTCGCTCGTCGTCGAAGATCTGCGGCTGCAGCATCCCAACGGCATGCCGATGTCGAACGTCGGTTCGTTCAGCATTGCGCCGAAATCGCGCTGGCTCGTGCGCGGGCCGTCCGGCGCCGGCAAGAGCACGTTGATGCGTACCCTTGCCGGTCTGTGGCCGTTTGGCGAAGGCTCGATCGATTCGCCCGTCGGCGCGAAGCTGATGTTCGTGCCACAACGCAGCTATCTGCCGATCGGCACGCTCAAGGCCGCACTGACTTACCCGTCGGACGAAAGCGCGTTCACCGACGAAGCCTGTCGCGAAGTGCTGGTGGTCTGCAATCTGTCCGACTTCGCGGATCGCCTGCGCGAGTCGGCGCACTGGGAGCGCATGCTGTCGCCGGGCGAACAGCAGCGTCTGGCCGCCGCGCGCGTGCTGCTGCAAAAGCCCGACTTCCTGTTCCTCGACGAAGCAACCAGCGCACTCGATCCCGACAACGAAACGGTCATCTACCGGGTGCTCAACGAACGTCTGCCGAATGCGGCGATCGTCAGCGTCGCACACCGGAAGTCGCTCGAAGCGTTCCATGATCAGACGCTCTTCGTCGAACGCGCAATGGAGCGCGCGGCCGCATGAACACGGCGTCGTTCGATCGCGTCGTGCTGATCACCGGTGCGGGCTCCGGCATCGGCGCCGCGCTCGCGCGACGCCTCGCGGCCCCGCGCGTCGCGCTGATGCTGCATGCGCGCGGTGCGGATGCAGCCTCGCGCCAGCGACTCGACGCGGTGGCGGCCGACTGCGCATTGAACGGCGCGTCCTGCGCCACGGTGTACGGCGATCTCGCTGAACGCGGCGCTTCGGAACATGCGGTTCACCAAACGCTCGCCACATTCGGCGCGCTCGATCAGCTCGTCGCCAATGCAGGGCAGGCGCAGCGCCAAACGCTGGGCGCGCTCGACGCCGACGCGCTCGCCGAATCGTTCGCCGCGATGCCCTGCGCGTTTGCGGCGCTCGTGAAACGCTCGACGGCCGCCCTCGAAACATCGAAGCGAGGGCGTGTGGTCGCAGTGAGTTCGTTCGTCGCGCATCGTTACCACGCGGACGCGCCGTTCGCCGCAACGGCGGCAGCCAAGGCCGCGGTCGAATCGCTTGCGAAAACAGCCGCCGCCGAACTGGCGCCGCACGGCGTGACGGTAAACTGCGTCGCGCCTGGCTACACACGCAAGGATCGCGGCCCAAGCGCCGACAATGCGGCCGCATGGGCGCGCGCCGCCGAAGCGACTCCGCTCGGCCATGTCGCTGAACCTGACGACATCGCGGCCCTCGTGGCGTTCCTGCTGTCGGACGAAGCGCGGCACATCACCGGCCAGGTGATTCACGTCGATGGCGGCCTCACGCTCGGCTGATACTTCGGCTCGAAGCAACCGCCCCATCTGCCCAGCCGGGGCAACACCGAGGCAGCGTCGCACAGCAACACCTGAGCAACTTCGGGAAACATCCGGAAAGCAACAAGAAGAGTTTGAAAGCACTTACGAAGCGCGCGGGCTGTTCGCCGCTTTGAAAAAGTCGCGGTGCAGCGAGTATTAGCGTGCGCGCAGGCCATTCGCCCGCCACGCGCTGCCACATCACTCGTTACCGGATTCCGCACATGTCACTCGACCGCCGCTCCAATCTGCTGCCCCACCGTTTCGAACGCGCGGGCCGCTTCACCTTCGCACGTCAAGCCGCTGTGCTGGGTGCAGCGGCGTTGCTGCTGTCGGCGGCGCAAGGCGCGCTCGCCACCGAACCGGCTGATGTCTGCCCGGCGCTCAAACAGATCGTCGCCGCCTCCGATTTCAAACAGTTGCAAACCGAGCCCACCGCCCGGTTGCCAGGGGTTGCCGCGGCGGAAGATTGCCGCACGACCACCAACACGTTCGACTGCCACTGGCGCGCGCACTGGCAGGCCGATGGCGTCATCAACGATCCGCTCGAAGAAATGGGCGCGGACATCGCCGCGTGCCTGCCGAACGTGATCCACGACGTCAACACGCCGACGCGCCAGCACTTCGTCGTGACGGGCATGGACCGCCGCGTCTTCGTCACCGCGAGCGTCGTTGCGCCGAACGAACTGCGTCTCTACGTCACGCGCTGACTCGCGGCCCCTCGCGTGCTCCCAGCCGGCTCCGACCATATTGCATCCATGCCCGCCGTCGTCATCCGCGCCCGCCTCGCGGCTGCACGTGCCCCGCTTGCACGCGCAGCCCTGCGCCGGCGCGGCGCGAGCTTCGCGCTCGCCGCATCGCTGGCGCTAGGGCTGAACGGCTGCGCGTGGACACTGATCACCGCCGCCGACGCCACCGGCTCGGTGATCCAGGCGGGTTACGCGATCGCGGGAAACTATTCGTCGCCGACCTTCATCAACGGACGCCCTGCTTCGCTGCGTTCGGTCTGCATCGAATTGAACTCGACCGTTTCGGTCAGCGATTTCGTGCCTGCCCTGCAACTGGCGCTCCAGCGGCGCGGCGTGGAGTCCAACGTCTATTACCCGGGCACCTCGCCGTCGAGTTGCGAGGCGCAGCTCGTCTACAACGCAGTCATCGATTACGGGCGTCGATCGTTCTCTGACGAACCGAAGGCCTATCTTTCGATGATCGATCTCACGCTGCTTCAGCGTGGCCGCATTCTCGTCACGGCCCGTTACGAAACCGGCGGCCTCGGTCTTGACCGTTTCTCGAACGCAAAGACCAAGCTGGCCGGATTGATCGACCGGATGGTGGTCGATCGACACGACCTCGCGCCCGAGACGGTCCAGACTTCGCAGGCCAACTGACCTTTCCTGCCCGGGTCTAAAACTTTCCGCGCCGCTCACGCTGGAAAGATTTGGAAAGCACTGCGCGCTTTCCTGCGCTGCGATCAATCCTTAATATCGGCCGCATGAGCAAACATATTCTGATTGTCGACGACGACCCGGTGGTCCGCGACCTCGTGCGCGAGTATCTGCAATCGCGTGGCTATACGGTGTCGGTGCTGCATCACGGCATGGGTCTGCAGCGCCGCCTGCAGGTCGAGCGGCCGGACCTCGTGGTGCTCGACATCATGATGCCGGAGCTGGACGGCATCAGCGCGCTGCGCACACTGCGCATCGCCGGCGACGAGATTCCCGTGATCCTGCTGACTGCGCGCGCCGATGTGATCGATCGCGTCATCGGCCTCGAACTCGGCGCCGACGACTATCTCGGCAAGCCGTTCGATCCGAGCGAACTGGTTGCGCGCATCCGCACAGTGCTGCGACGTCGCGGCATCGCGCCGCTGTCGGGCGCGGCGCCTGAGCAGCGGGCGCCGTATCGCTTTGGACGTTTCGAGATCAACTTCCCGGCGCGCGAGTTGCGTCACGACGGCGAACGCATCCCGCTGCGCTCCAGCGAATTCGCGATGCTAAAGATATTCGTCACTCACGCGATGACCGTGCTGACCCGCGCGCAATTGCTGGAGAAGCTTCACGGCAGCAGTTCCGAGCATCGGAACCGGAGCCTCGATGTGTCGATCTGGCGTCTGCGGCGGCTGATCGAAATCGACCCGTCGGAGCCGCGCTACGTGCAGACCGTGTGGGGACAGGGCTACGTCTTCGTGCCGGATGGCGAGATCGGCGCGGCCGAGCGCTGCATGCCGGCGTCTCCGAGCATCCAGGCTACCCCCTGAAGCGGGCGCCCGTACGGGCGCCTCTCGCGTACGGCACACGCAAAGTGCATCAGAACGTCAGCACGCTCATGAAGAGACGCTGCAGCCATCCCATCGTCGTCGAATCGGCCAGCATGCCCACCCCTGCCTGTTCGATGCGCGCATTGGCGACCTTGCTCGACGCGACATAGTTGCCGGCTTCGATGTCCTTCGGATTGACGATGCCCGACAGCCTCAGCCGATCGTTGTTGCCACTCATCGCGATCAGCTTTTCTCCCGACACGACGAGATTGCCGGTCGGCATCGTGCCGATCACCGTGACGGCCAGCGTGCCGGTCATGCCGTTCGTATCGGATATCGCGCCCTTCCCGTTGAACGTCGTGGCCGCCGAGCCGATGTTGAAAAGCCTGGCGAGCCGGGCGGCGGTGCCTGTCGATTTTTCGGCGGCCTCGGCCGTGATGTCACTCGCGCGGCTCGCGGATGCGTTCGCGCTGTTGTTTCCGGTGTAGGCCTCCGACAGACGGATCGTCAGCACGTCGCCGATGTGTTGCGCGCGCGGCGTTTCGTAGAACAGCAGCGAATTGCCCGCCTGATAGATCGCGCCCTGTGAGTTGACGTTAAGCGGCGCGGACGCGAGCGGCGGCATCATCGGCGTATCGACGATCGATTGGGGCGGACTGATGCACGCGGCGAAGGACATCGTCGCGAGGATGGCCGCAATGAGACGGAGTGGAATCATGGGTAGTCCCGATCCATGGTGAACATCGGAGCCGGAAGAATGCAAACCAGGCGTCAACCCGCATCCGGGCTGCTGGCCTGCCATTGCCGCGCAACCGACTTCACCCACGCGGCCGGGTCTTTCAGCAGGTAAGTGAGCGTGCCGTTGCGCGTCCCTGGCAGAAAACACAATGTGATCGAACTCACCGCGTTCTCCCACACGTAGACGGGCATCGCTGCGCCTGCCGAAGCCGCTTCTGCAGACGCAGCACGCGCTGGCATCCGCGGCGCGCCGTAGCGGTCTGCGAGCGCCGCGCGCAGGTCGTTCGCCGTGAGTTCGTCGACGACGAACGAGATCTCGTAGAGGCGGAACAACGTGTCTCCGGCCGCCCGTGCGAAGCGCAGCACGTGATCCTGCGCCGGCGCGCCGTCGACGACCGCGCGCGACAGCTGCCAGCCCTCGTCCGTCCGGTGCGCCCAGCGGCAGGCGACGGTGAGACTGTTGTCCGTCTTCAAGCCCATGCCGAGCGCGCCCGCCATCACGTCGGTCTCGCAGACCGGCACGCTGCCGAGCGGGGTCGCGCGGACCGGCTGGTTCGCGCGAAACGAATCGAGCGTGATGCCAAGCGGAATCCCGCGAAATGCGAAGGGCTCGTCCTTGATGCGCTTACGCGCGTCCAGCGTCGCGGATTTCGCCCTGCTTTGATGGGACTTCGCCGGAGGCTCCGGCTCATGAGCGCTCGAGCGGGTCGCGACGCACAACATCCCCGCGAGCAGCAGAGCAATACGGACGGACAGTCGGCTGTTCATCGTTCAGTCGATCGCTGCTGCGCACGCATCGAACGGCACCGCTGCGGCGTGGCCCACCACGGGCACGATTTTCAGCGTCGCCGCGCTCAGGCGGCACGGCAACGCGGCAACGGCGCAGCCGCCTAACGGCAGCAGCGTCGCGCCAAGCGCCAGCCATGCGGCCATACATGCGCATCGGTTGAGGGATTTTGCAATTCGCACGTCGCGCACCGGTAATTTCAAGCCGTCGTATCGACGTGATTGCCGACAAGACCTGTCGGCAAGGTCGGCGCCGGCGTGCTGGATTCGGCGGTAGTGGGTCGGGTAGCGGTCTTGCTTTCGCCCGACGGCTTCCCGGTTGGGCGTGTGGCCGGCTTCAGCGATGGAATGCTGGGCGCCTTGAAATTGCCTTGAATGGTCATGGTAAGCCTCGCGTGTCACGTGTCGTTCAGAGGGAGCGCCGCGTACCGGGCATCCGCAGGTTCGCGGAAGCCCATGTGGCAGCAGGAACGTACTGCGTGACGAATCATCCCGCCGTGAGTGCGGGCGCGAAGCAGGAAGGAACGCGTGCTTTTCGCCGGTGCTTACGAGCCGTTTCGGGTACCTCCAAAATCTTTCTCAGGAAGGATTTCGTACGACGATTAATGGAGCGCAGTAAGTGTTGGTAAGGAAAACTGTTACCTCGAAATTCGCTCGCCGGTCTAGAATTTCGCGATGAATCCACAGGTCCTAATCGTCGACGACGACCCGGTCGTACGCGATCTGCTTTGCCGCTTCCTGCAATCGAACGGGCTTGATGCATCCGTGCTGCACGACGGCACCCATCTGCAGCGGCGGCTCGAACGCGAACGCCCGTCGGTCGTCGTGCTCGACATCATGATGCCGGACACCGACGGCCTGCGCGCGCTCACCGCGCTGCGCGCCGCTGGCGACGACATCCCGGTCATTTTCGTCACCGCGCGCGGCACGGTCGCGGATCGCATCGTCGGTCTGTCGCTCGGCGCCGACGACTATCTGACGAAGCCCTTCGACCCCCGCGAACTGCTGGCGCGCATCCATACCGTGCTGCGCCGGCGCGGGCCGGCCACGACGAGCGCACCGGAGGCCCGCAAGCGTTTCAGCTTCGGTCCGTTCGAACTCGACTTCACGACGCGCACCCTGTTGCGCGACGGCAACCGGCTCGCCTTGCGCGACAGCGAATTCGCGCTCCTGAAGATCTTCGTCAACAATCCGTACAAGGTGCTCTCGCGTGTACTGATCCACGATCTCGTGCATCGCGACGACCTCGCCTTTCGCGATCGCAGTCTCGACGTGCCCATCTGGCGGCTGCGCCGCGTGATCGAGGACGACCCGTCGAATCCGTGTTACGTGCAGACCGTGCGCGGCAAGGGCTACGTGTTCGTGCCCGACGCTGAAGGCACCTCGTTCTCCGAGGCCGCAACCGGCACATGAGGAATCCGCTGAACACGCTGTTCGGCAGGATGGCTTTACTGTCGGCAGCGGTGCTGCTCGCCATCCAGGCGGGCTGGTTCGTGCTGATCGTGATGCAGCCGCCGCACCACGAGGTCGACGGTTTCGCGCGCGGCATCCTGCTCGTCCTGCAGGCCGCGAACGGCGAAGCGGTGAGCGGCGCCGATCTCGCGCCCGCAATGCGGGTGCATACGGTGCCGACGTGGAACATGCCTTCGACCGTGCATCTGCGCGAGCCCACCGATCCGCCATTGATCGACCTGAGCCGCCACCTGCGCGCCAAACTGCCGCCCGGCAGCGAAATCGCCGTCGATGACGCCCGGCCGCCGCGTCTGTGGGTGCGCTATCCGGGCAAATCGATGTGGATCGTCGTGCCCGTGGATATTCCGCCCCGGCCGCGCTTTCTGATCGAAACCGTCTCGATGTTGCTGGCGGCGCTGATTCTCTCGCTGCTGGTGGCGTGGCAGATGCAGCGGCCGCTGTCGCGCGTCGCGCGAGCGGCCCGTGCGTTCGGCTCAGGCGGCCGCCCCGTGCCGGTCACCGAACAGGGACCTCGCGAACTGCGCGACCTGATCGGCGCGTTCAACGACATGATGCGGCGCCTGAACGAAGCCGACGACGACCAGGCCGTGATGCTGGCCGGCGTCGCCCACGACCTGAAAGCGCCGCTGACCCGCCTCAAGCTGCGCGCGAGCGTATCGATCGCCGAGCGCGAGCGGGCAGGCTTCATTCGCGACGTCGATTCGCTGTCGAACATCGTGCAGCAGTTCCTCGAGTTTGCCGGGCAATCCGTCGACGCGGGACCGCCCGTCGCCGTCGATGCGTTCCTGCGCGAGCAGTTCCCGACGACGGACAGCACCGACGCCCCGCTCTTCACGCTGAACCTGCATGCCGGGCCCGAGTTCACCTTGCCGCGCACGCTGTTCGACCGGCTCGTGACGAACCTCGTCGACAATGCACTCGAACACGGCGCACCGCCCGTCGAAATCGAAACGGCACGCGACGGCAACCACTGGATCGTCGCCGTGCGCGATCACGGCCCCGGGATTCCGGAAGACCGGATCGCCGCGGCGATGAAGCCGTTTGTGCGACTGGACGCCGCGCGCGGTGGCGAGGGACATTGCGGACTCGGACTCGCGATCGTCTCGCGTCTTGCGCACGACCGCGGCGGCCGCTGCGATGTAAGCAATCATCCGGGAGGTGGGTTGCGCGTGCAGATTGCGTTGCCGATCGAGCACGGGCAGCGGTAGGTGCGACGCCCGTGCGGACGGTGCATGCGCACCGCTTACGCCGCCTTACCGGAGGAACGAGTCAGGCAGGCGGACGGCTATAGTCGCCCCCGGCTCTCTCGAGGCCCCTTCGGCCCGCTCCTGCTTCCATGAGAGCGGGCCACTCTTTTTGGGCGCCGCGCATCTGTCACGCACCTGCCACGCATCTGCCACGCCCCTGCCTTACGAGCTCAGACCACGAGCTTGTCGTGCAACGCATCGATGGTCGCCTGCGACAGCCCTAGACCTTGTGTCAGATAGTTCGCCATCGTGCCGTAGCTCGCCTGCACCTGATCGAAGCCTGCCTGCAGAAAGCTCGCCTGTACGTTGAAAAGCGGTGCTGCGTTGGCAGCGACGGTATCGCCCAGCTGCGCGCGCACCGTATCGAGATTCGACCTGATCGACGCCGCCGCGACCGAGTTCGTCAAAAGATAGTCTTCCATGATCACGTCGAACGGCACGTTCGCGATGCTGAGCAGCACCGCCGCTACCCAGCCGGTGGCGTCGGCACCCGTCGCGTCGTGAAAGAGCTGCGCGCCGGGCGTATTCGCAAGATCCGTCAACAACATGCGAAAGCCTGCTCGCGGCGCGCCGCCGGTAACGTATGAGCGCTCCGTGCTTTCTTCCAGCGCGACCGCGTCGGCCGGCGTGGCGAACTGCGGGATTTGCACGTCATCCGTGCCGGCAATATTGATTGTCACGTACGCGGCGCGCAAAGGCAGCACGTCCGGCACGCTCGCAAGCTCTCCTGGCGTGCGCAGGTCGTACACGGCGACGATACCCAGGGCGTCCAGCGCGGCCTCGTCGGCGCCGCTCAACGCAAGTACATTCGAGCGGTAGAACACGCCACGTCGCACACGGTGGCCGTCGACGGTCGGATAGCCATCGCCGGTGCCTGCCACGTCGCGGAAATTGTCGACTGAGGCAAGATGCGGCGTCGCCACCATCTCGACCGGTCCGCCGCCACACGCGGTCAGCATCATGCTGCCGAACCCCGACATCAACAGGATGCCGGCCGTTCCCCGCAGGAAGCTGCGGCGCTTTTCGACCATGAGCTTCGGTCCTGAACCCGGGTAGCGCGATGCCACACGGGGCCGGGAAGGCAGGCGATCTTTCGCGGTGAAATCCATTGAACGTATCGGTAAGGGGCGGGGTGGCCGAAGGGATATCGAAGGGTGCGGATGGTCCACGTCGCGCCGGAGTGTAACGGGCGTCATAAACGACCGGGTTACAAGGTAGGAAACGGTAAGGATCAGAAAGCGCGTGCCGTCGCGCCGCCCATTGCAGCCGCAACCATCTTTTTATTCCGGCTGGTTCGCTATATTGTCTCGCCGTAACATACGCACCAGTTTGCGGCACGCGCCGCCCCCACGAACCGCGCCACCGAACAAACAGGAGACCCGATGCGGTCATTTCAATGGTTCACGGAGCTGACCACGCGCGAGCGGCGCACGCTATACGCCGGCTTCGGTGGCTATGCGGTCGATGCGTTCGACTTCATGATCTACTCGTTCCTGATCCCGACACTGATCGCCACGTGGGGCATGACGAAGAGCCAGGCGGGCATGATCGCGACCAGTTCGCTGATTTCGTCGGCGATAGGCGGCTGGCTGGCCGGCATTCTTGCGGACCGTTGCGGCCGTGTGCGCGTGCTGCAGTGGACCATCGCCACCTTTGCTGTCTTTACCTGCCTGTCCGGCTTTACGAACTCTTTCTGGCAACTGCTCACCACGCGGACGCTGCAGGGCATCGGCTTCGGTGGAGAGTGGTCGGTCGTGACGATCATGATGGCGGAGACGATCCGCTCGCCGCAGCATCGTGCGAAAGCGGTCGGCACCGTGCAGAGCAGCTGGTCGTTCGGCTGGGCGGCCGCGGCGATCATCTACTGGGCTTCCTTCGCGTTGCTGCCGGAACAGTACGCATGGCGTGCGTGCTTCTGGGTCGGCCTGCTGCCCGCGCTGTGGATCATCTACATTCGCCGCAACGTGAGCGACCCGGAAATCTACGTCGCGACCCGCCGCGCCCGTGAAAGCGGCTTCGACACGTCGCACTTCCTCGAGATCTTCGCGTCCCCGCACCTGAAAACCACGTTGCTCGGCAGCATCCTGTGCACGGGCATGCTCGGAGGCTATTACGCGATCACCACATGGCTGCCGACCTATCTGAAAACGGTGCGCCATCTTTCAGTGTTCAACACGAGCGGCTATCTGATCGTGCTGATCGTCGGCTCGTTCACCGGCTACATCGTCGGTGCGATTCTGTCGGACAGGATCGGGCGGCGCGCGTCGTTCATCCTGTTCGCGGTCGGCTCGTTCGTGCTCGGCATGGTCTACACGATGCTGCCCGTCACCGACGCCATGATGCTTGCGCTCGGCTTTCCGCTCGGCATCGTGGTGCAGGGGATTTTTGCGGGCGTCGGCGCGTATCTGTCGGAGCTGTATCCGAACGCGATTCGCGGCTCCGGCCAGGGCTTCTGCTATAACCTGGGGCGTGGCCTCGGCTCGTTCTTCCCGATTCTGGTCGGCACAATGTCGCAAACGATGACCCTTGTGAAAGCGATGGGCATCGTCGCCGGCTCGGGCTATCTGCTCGTGATCGTCGCCGCACTGTTGCTGCCGGAGACAAAGGGCAAGTCGCTTGCCGTGGCGTCGCCGACCTCGGCCGCCTCCTGAAACCAGCATCACCGAGATGAATACGATCGTTCTTGGCGCAGGCGTAATCGGCGTCGCTACCGCCTTCTATCTGCGCGAGCAGGGGTGCGACGTCACCGTCATCGAACGCGAGCCCGATGTTGCGCTGGCAACCAGTTTCGGCAACGCAGGTGTGATCGCGCCTGGGTACGTCACGCCGTGGGCCGCGCCGGGCATGCCCACGAAAATCCTCAAGTACCTCTTCAAACCCGCGTCCCCGTTGATCTTCCGCCCCACGCTCGACCCGGCGCAGTGGCGGTGGATCGCGCGGTGGCTGCGCGAATGCGATCTCGCGCGGTTTCGCGTGAACAAGCAGCGGATGCAACGCATCGCGTACTACAGCCGTTCGTGTCTGCATCAATTCCGCGCGTGCTATCCGTTCGACTACGGGCGCAGCCAGGGTTATCTGCAACTGTTCCGCAGTGAGTACGACGTCGAACTCGCGCAACCGGCGCTCGCCATCCTGCGTGACGCGGGTGTCGCGCATCGCGAAGTCAGCGCACGGGAATGTGAGCAGATCGAGCCGGGGCTGCGCTGGGCGCGCAACGCGCCGCTCGCGGGGCTCTATCTGCCCGACGACGAAGCCGGCGACTGCGCGCGCTTCACCCGCGAACTGCGCGCGATCTGCGAACGCAACGGCGTGACGTTCCGCTTCGACACACGCGTGTCCGGTCTGGATGTGCAGGGTGGATCGGTGCGTGGCGTACGCATCCACAGCGAGCGCGGCAGCGAGACGCTCCCGGCGCGGGCGGTCGTCGTCGCGCTGGGTGTCGACAGTGCGGACCTGCTTGCGCCGCTTGGCGTGCGGGTGCCGCTCTACCCGGTGAAAGGCTATTCGGCCACGCTGCCTGTCACCGACGATGAGAAGGCCCCCCACGCCGCACTGATGGACGAATCGCTGAAAACCGCGATCACGCGCTTTGGCCCGAACCTGCGCGTAGCGGGGACGGCTGAACTCGGCAACCGTCAGGCGACACTACGCGAACAGGCGCTGCAGACGTTGATGAAGGTGCTCGACGACTGGTTTCCACATGCGACGCAACCCTCGTCGGCGCAGTTCTGGGTAGGCCGCCGGCCGATGACACCCGATGGTGCGCCACTGCTCGGTCCGAGCGGGATCGACGGGCTATGGGTGAATCTTGGACACGGCTCGACAGGATGGGCGATGTCGATGGGATCGGGGCGCGTAGTCGCCGATCTCGTCACGCAGCGCACGCCGGAGATCGATCTCGACGGCTTGACGCTCGAACGCTATCGCCGCCGGTAGAGTCGTCGATAAAGCCGCCGGTGCGTCGTGCGTGCCTCAGACGAGCGGCACGCTTGCCAACGCGCTGTAACGGGCCCCATGCCGGGCAAGCGTGCTCGAATACAACACCAGAGACTCGAATCGCGCGGCCAGATCCGCAGACATCTGCGGCGCACCGTCGATTGCATGGGCCTCGCGGCCGAATCGCGCGAGGGTGATATGCGGCCGGAACGCACGGGCATCGACGGGCAGATCGAGATCCAGCATCAGTGACCGGATGCGCCAGTCGAGCGCGACGAATTCATCCGACATCGCGAGCGTTGCCACGGTCAGTCGCGGATGCGTCGCGTTCGGCCAGTGCTCGATTCGCGTGATGGCGGTAGCGCTCAGCGAGGTGGCGCTGGCCGCCAGACCTTCCGCGAGCGCTTCGCCCCGTTCCACCGACAGCGCGCCGATAAACGTCACCGTCAGATGCAGCTGCTCGTAGGGCACGCGACGCGCCGCTGGCGCAAGCGGCACAGCGGCGAGCGCGTCGCGCGTCGTCGCGTCAGGCGCGAGCGCGATGAAGCAGCGTTGCCAGCCTTCGGTCATGGGCATCGTTCCCGTCGATGGAGCGGTGGATGGGGCGTGCCTTACTGTAACCCGAACCGCAGCCGCGCGAGCCACGACGTGACCGACGTAAAAAAGCCGGGTCGCCCTTACGGACGCCCGGCTTTTGGGTACCGCCTTGTCGTCTCCACCTCTTCCTGCAAACAGTCGCCAGCGCGTTTTATCGCGTATCGCAATCACGCGCCGCCGCGAGACTTAACGCGGCAGCTCCGAATGCCCCATCAGGTACGCATCGACCGAACGCGCGCATTGACGGCCTTCGCGAATCGCCCACACGACGAGCGACTGGCCGCGACGCATGTCGCCTGCCGTGAACACCTTGTCCACCGACGTGTGGTACGCCTTGTCGCCTTCCGTCGAGGCACGCACATTGCCGCGCGCATCCTTGTCGACGCCGAACGCTTCGAGCACCGGCGCCACCGGCTGCGTGAAGCCCATTGCGAGCAGCACGAGGTCAGCCTTCATCTCGAACTCGGAGCCCGGCACTTCCTGCATCTTGCCGTCCCTCCATTCGACACGCGCTGCGACCAGCTTCTCGACCTTGCCGTTCCTGCCTTCGAGCCGCTTGGTCGCCACCGCCCAATCGCGCTCGCAGCCTTCCTCATGCGACGACGACGTACGCAGCTTGACCGGCCAGTACGGCCAAACCAGTGGTTTATTCTCTTCTTCCGGCGGCTGCGGCAAAAGTTCGAACTGCGTGACGCTCTTCGCGCCATGACGGTTCGATGTGCCGACGCAGTCCGAGCCCGTGTCGCCACCGCCGATCACCACGACGTGCTTGCCCTTCGCAAGCAGCTGGTCCGCCACCTTGTCGCCGGCGTTGACCTTGTTTTGCTGCGGCAGGAATTCCATCGCATAGTGGATGCCCGCGAGTTCGCGGCCCGGCACCGGCAGATCGCGCGGCATTTCCGAACCGCCTGCGATCACGACCGCATCGAACTGTTCCTTCAGTTCGTCCGGCGTGATGGTTTCCTTTGCCGTGTTGCCGATATGCACGGGCAGCGAATCCTTCTTGCCGACGAACACGTTCGCGCGGAACGTCACGCCTTCGGCTTCCATCTGACGCATACGACGATCGATCAGCCATTTCTCCAGCTTGAAATCGGGGATGCCGTAACGCAGCAGGCCGCCGATACGATCGTTCTTCTCGAACACCGTGACATCGTGCCCCGCGCGCGCGAGTTGCTGCGCGACGGCGAGTCCGGCGGGGCCGGATCCGACGACCGCGACCTTCTTGCCGGTCTTGTGATTCGGCGGCTGCGGTGCGACCCAGCCTTCGGCCCACGCCTTGTCGATGATCGCGTGCTCGATCGACTTGATGCCGACCGGGTCGTCGTTGATGCCAAGCGTGCAGGCGGCTTCACACGGCGCCGGACAGATGCGGCCCGTGAACTCCGGGAAGTTGTTCGTCGAATGCAGCACTTCGATCGAGTTCTTCCAGTCCTGATGGAACACCAGGTCGTTGAAGTCCGGGATGATGTTGTTCACCGGGCAGCCGTTATTGCAAAACGGAATGCCGCAGTCCATGCAACGTGCGCCCTGGACCTTCGCTTCATCGTCGGACAGTGCCGCGACGAATTCCTTGTAATGCTTCACACGCGTGAGCGGAGCTTCGTACACCTCGTGGCGGCGTTCGAACTCGAGAAAACCGGTTGCCTTGCCCATATGGTTCTCTTCTCTATCTTTATCAGGTGGGGTAGTCCGCGCCCGCCGCCGCGAAGCGGCAGGCGCATGTTGTGTCGTCGGTGGCCGTGGGATGGCCGTGGGTCGAGCTCAGGCGGCCAGGCTTTCCTTGGCTGCCTTCTTCGCACCCATTTCGCCCAGCGCGCGCTTGTATTCCGTCGGGAACACCTTCACGAACTGGCGTCGAGACGCATCCCAGTTTTCGAGCAGCGCTTTTGCACGCGGCGAACCCGTGAACTGGAAGTGGCGTTCGATCAGCCCCTTGAGCAACGCTTCGTCGGTCGTACCGGCGTGCCACAGTGCGCGGTCGACGGTGCGTTCCTGTTCGGCCTGCTGCAGCACCGGATCGAGCGCGACCATCGACTTGTTGCACTTGCCGGCGAACGTGTTGTCCGGGTCGAACAGGTAAGCGATACCGCCCGACATGCCCGCCGCGAAGTTCCGGCCGGTTTCGCCGAGCACGATGACCGTGCCGCCCGTCATGTATTCGCAGCCGTGGTCGCCCGTGCCTTCGACAACCGCCGTCGCGCCGGAGTTACGCACGCAGAAGCGCTCGCCTGCCACGCCACGGAAGAACGATTCGCCTTCGATCGCGCCGTACATCACCGTGTTGCCACAGATGATGTTTTCTTCCGACTTGCCGCGGAAATCGTTGGTCGGACGGATGATGATGCGGCCGCCCGACAGACCTTTGCCAACGTAGTCGTTGCCGTCGCCGACGAGATCCAGCGTGACGCCCTTCGCGAGGAATGCGCCAAAGCTCTGACCCGCCGTGCCCTTCAACTGGATGTGAATCGTGTCGTCAGGCAGGCCGTCGTGGCCGTACTTCTTCGCGATCGTGCCGGACAGCATCGCGCCCACCGTGCGGTTCACGTTGCGCACCGGCTGGATGAACGAGACGTGCTCGCCCTTCTCGATTGCAGCCTTCGCCTTTTCGATCAGCGTGTGATCGAGCGCGCGGTCGAGACCGTGATCCTGCACTTCGACGTGCTTGCGTGCCACTTCCGCGGGGACCTGCGGCTGATAGAACACGCGCGAGAAATCGAGCCCCCTCGCCTTCCAGTGTTCGACGCCCTTCTTCATGTCGAGCAGTTCCGAATGGCCGATCAGGTCGTCGAACTTGCGGATGCCCAGTTGCGCCATGAGTTCGCGCGCTTCTTCCGCAACGAAGAAGAAGAAGTTGACGACGTGTTCCGGCTGCCCCTGGAACTTCGCACGCAGCACCGGATCCTGCGTCGCCACGCCGACCGGGCAGGTGTTCAGATGGCACTTGCGCATCATGATGCAGCCTTCGACGACGAGCGGCGCCGTCGCAAAGCCGAACTCATCCGCGCCGAGCAGCGCGCCGATCACGACGTCGCGGCCGGTCTTCATCTGGCCGTCGGCCTGCACGCGGATGCGGCCGCGCAGCCGGTTCAGCACCAGCGTCTGCTGCGTTTCGGCAAGGCCGAGTTCCCACGGCGTGCCGGCGTGCTTGATCGACGACAGCGGCGACGCGCCCGTGCCGCCATCATGGCCGGCGATCACGACGTGATCCGCCTTCGCCTTCGCGACACCGGCTGCGACCGTACCGACGCCCGATTCCGACACCAGTTTCACCGAGATGCTCGCGGCGGAGTTAGCGTTCTTCAGGTCGTGGATCAACTGCGCCAGATCTTCGATCGAATAGATGTCGTGGTGCGGCGGCGGCGAAATCAGGCCGACGCCCGGCACCGAGTAACGCAGCTTGCCGATGTACTCGGACACCTTGTGACCCGGCAGCTGGCCGCCTTCGCCCGGCTTCGCGCCCTGGGCCATCTTGATCTGGATCTGGTCGGCCGAAGCGAGGTACTCCGCCGTCACGCCGAAGCGGCCCGACGCCACCTGCTTGATCTTCGAGCGCAGCGAATCGCCGTCCTTCAGCGGAATGTCGACGATCACTTCATCACCGATCACCGACTTCATCGTGTCGCCGTTCTTGATCGGAATGCCGCGCAGTTCGTTGCGGTAACGGTTTTCGTCCTCGCCGCCTTCGCCCGTGTTCGACTTGCCGCCGATGCGGTTCATCGCCACCGCCAGCGTGGCGTGCGCTTCCGTGCTGATCGAGCCGAGCGACATGGCGCCCGTCGCAAAGCGCTTGACGATTTCCTTCGCCGGTTCCACTTCGTCGAGCGGGATAGCCTTTGACGGATCGAGCCTGAATTCGAACAGGCCGCGGAACGTCATGTGACGCTTCGTCTGATCGTTGATCAGATGCGCGTATTCCTTGTACGTCTGGTACGAGTTGCTGCGCGCCGAGTGTTGCAGCTTGGCGATCGCATCCGGCGTCCACATGTGCTCTTCGCCGCGCACGCGGTACGCGTACTCGCCGCCCGCGTCGAGCATGTTGGCCAGCACCGGGCTGTCGCCGAACGCTTCGCGATGCAGGCGGATCGCCTCTTCAGCAACATCGAAGAGACCAATGCCGCCGACCTTCGACGACGTGCCATGGAAGTACTTCAGCACCAGATCTTCAGCGAGGCCGACGGCCTCGAAGATCTGCGCGCCGGTGTACGACATGTACGTCGAGATGCCCATCTTCGACATGACCTTCTGCAGGCCCTTGCCGACTGCCTTCGTGAAGTTGTAGATCGCCTTGTCCGCCGACAGGTCGCCCTTCAGGCCCTGCGCGAGTTGCGCCAGCGTTTCCAACGCAAGGTACGGGTGCACGGCTTCGGCGCCATAGCCCGCGAGCAGCGCGAAGTGGTGCGTTTCACGCGCCGAACCGGTTTCGACGACGAGACCTGTGCTCGTGCGCAGACCATGCTGCACGAGGTGCGTGTGGATCGCCGCCGTAGCCAGCAGCGCCGGAATCGCGACGTTGTCGCGGTCCGTCTTGCGGTCGGACACGATCAGCATGTTGTAGCCGGACTTGACGGCATCGACCGCTTCCGCGCACAGCGACGCGAGACGCGCCTCGATGCCTTCCTTGCCCCAGGCCACCGGATAGCAGATGTTCAGTTCGTAGGAACTGAACTTGCCGCCCGTGTACTGATCGATCGCGCGGATCTTCGCGATGTCGCGGAAATCGAGCACCGGCTGCGACACTTCAAGACGCATCGGCGGGTTGATGTTAAGCGTGTCAAGCAGGTTCGGCTTCGGACCGATGAACGACACCAGCGACATCACCATGTTCTCGCGGATCGGATCGATCGGCGGGTTCGTCACCTGGGCGAACAGCTGCTTGAAGTAGTGATAGAGCGTCTTGTTCTTGCTCGACATCACCGCGAGCGGCGAGTCGTTGCCCATCGAACCGACGGCTTCTTCACCGGCCTGCGCCATCGGCGCCATCAGGAACTTGAGGTCTTCCTGCGTGTAGCCGAACGCCTGCTGGCGATCGAGCAGCGCAGCGGCTTCGCGGCGTTCCGTCACGACGTCCTCGGCCTTCGGCTCGATCTCGTCGAGCTTGATGCGAACCGCGTCGATCCAGCTCTTGTACGGTTTCGCGTTCGCGAGGTTGTCCTTCAGTTCCTTGTCGTCGATGATGCGGCCGTGCTCCATGTCGATCAGGAACATCTTGCCCGGCTGCAGACGCCACTTCTTGACGATCTTCGACTCAGGAATAGGCAGCACGCCGGCTTCCGACGCCATGATCACGAGATCGTCGTCGGTGATGAGGTAGCGCGCCGGACGCAGGCCGTTGCGGTCGAGCGTCGCGCCGATCTGACGGCCGTCGGTGAAGGCAATCGCGGCCGGGCCGTCCCACGGCTCCATCATCGCGGCGTGGTATTCGTAGAACGCGCGGCGGTTGTCGTCCATCAGCGTGTGCTGTTCCCACGCCTCGGGGATCATCATCATCATCGCGTGGACGAGCGGATAACCGGCCATCACGAGCAGTTCGAGGCAGTTGTCGAACGATGCGGTATCCGACTGGCCCGGATAGATCAGCGGCCAGAGTTTCGGCAGGTCGTCGCCGAGCACGTGGCTCGCGATCGCGCCGGTACGGGCGTTCAGCCAGTTGACGTTGCCCTTCACCGTGTTGATTTCGCCGTTGTGGGCGATCATGCGGTACGGGTGAGCCAGTTCCCACGCCGGGAACGTGTTGGTCGAGAAGCGCTGGTGCACGAGGGCGAGCGCCG
Source organism: Paraburkholderia sp. GAS448 (assembly GCF_050435685.1). Lineage (NCBI taxonomy): Bacteria > Pseudomonadati > Pseudomonadota > Betaproteobacteria > Burkholderiales > Burkholderiaceae > Paraburkholderia > Paraburkholderia sp. GAS448. The sequence goes on along the minus strand of NZ_JBNDKT010000024.1, from coordinate 17,584 downwards.
ACACGACGCGCTCGTCCTGCAGGTCGCGGTAGTACACGCCGACCTGGCCCGCCAGCAGCAGCCCCTTATAGACGACTGTGCGCGCCGACATCGACGGCACGAAGTATTCCTTGCCGTGCTTGAGCTTGAGCGCCTGGATGCGGTGGCTCGCGGTCTTGCGGATCACGTACAGCTTCCGTTCGAGCGCGTCGGTCACCATGATGTCCTTGCCGCGACCGATGAAGATCTGGCGGATCAGCGGCTCGCTGGCCTTCACGGTGGGCGAAATCGGCATTGCGTGGTCGACAGGCACATCACGCCAGCCGAGGACGACCTGGCCTTCCGCCTTCACCGTACGTTCGAGTTCCTGTTCGCACGCCAAGCGCGACGCATGTTCCTTCGGCAGGAAGATCATGCCGACGCCATATTCGCCGGCCGGCGGCAAGCTCACGCCCTGCTTTGCCATTTCCTCACGGTAAAAGCCGTCGGGGATCTGGATCAGGATGCCCGCGCCGTCACCCATGAGCGGATCGGCACCGACTGCGCCGCGGTGATCGAGGTTCTCGAGAATCTTCAGGCCTTGCTGAATGATCTCATGACTTTTTTTGCCCTTGATGTGGGCAACGAAGCCGACGCCGCAGGCGTCGTGCTCGTTTTGCGGGTCATACAGACCCTGCTCGGCGGGAACCGAAGACGTCGGTTGCAGGTGGTCGTTCATGGGGACACCGTCTGTGAGGGGCCGATCGGCCGTTAAACCATTTTTTGTTGCCCGCAGCTCGAACTTCAACCGCGTGGGCGGTCAAGCTTCCGAAGCGGCGCGCGCCCGGAGACCGCCGGAATTCGGAATATACGCGACGAATCAATGGAATAGCAAATAAATGTCAATGGTACGACCCCTATTATCAGATTGGTGCATTGAATCATTTTTTAATTGGTTCCACATCAAAAAGGTGCAAAAGAAAACGGCATGCGAAGATGCCGTTTCTTTGTAGCCCGTTGATCCGGAAGATTTTATTGCGTCTGCGGCGTTTCGCGGACCTTACGGGGCCGGCCGCGCGGCAAAGGCGACACGCGCCGGTTCGCCGCCCGCGCCGCCCACTCACGATAGGACTCGCTACCGAGCACCCAGCCCTTTAACGTAGCTTGCTGAAGCTGATTGGTCTCGCGTTCGTCCATCGGCTGCTCGCACAGCTCGCGGTACGCCCGTTGCCGTTCAAACGGCGTGTTGCCGAGCGACCAGTACAACGGGTGATCGGTGATGAGGCTGTCGAGCGTGAGTCCGATGTGATGGCGGTAACTCGACCATCGATAGTCTTCCGGTGCACTTACCAGCTGGGTGCGTACCGGGCACAACTCCACCACGCGACTGGCCAGCAGAAAGTATCGCTCGCCTTCGATCACGGTCGCCCGGTAGCGGCCCTCCCACAACGTGCCGCGGCGAGCGTAGCGCCGGTTGAAGTGTGCAACGTAGCGCCTGCCGACCGCCTGCATCGCCTTCGGCAGGCTCGCCTCGTCGGATGGCGTGACGAGCAGTTGTACAGCACCCGGCATCAGGACATAAGCGTGAATTGCCAGATGATGATCGCGCGAAGCCGCCTTGAGGCAGTCGACGAAGAGCTCGTAATCCTGGTCGTCAACGAATGCGGGCTGCTGATCGAGTCCGCGCAGGATCACGTGCTGCGGCTGGTCGGGAACATAAAGACGTGCAAGCCGTGCCATGCTGGATTATCCAATAGTCGCGTTGGTGATTACCCGAGGGTCTGAAAAGCCGCACGACCGTGCAGTTCGGCGTGGCGCGGCTCAGCGAGAAACCGTGCGGAGCCTAGGGAGAATGCTCTAGCCGGCGCGTATGGTTTGTTTCAAACGTTCTGGTCATAATGGGCGGGCCTTTTTTGGAGGAGCACATATGAAATTAAGACAGGCTGTAACGGGGCTCGCGGCTTTCGCGTGCATGACAGCAGCTCACGCGCAATCGGCCGGAAGTATTTACCTTTCAACAGGTTGGTTCCATTTCGCACCTCAGTCCAGTAGTGACCCGCTCACACTGACAAGTCCATTCGGTAGCCGCACGGTCCCTAACACCGGCGCAAGCATAAGCGACGCCGATACCATCGGCTTCTCGGTAGGCTACTTCGTCACCGACCACATCGCGACGCAATTCGATGTCGGCGTGCCTCCTTCATTCAATATTACGGGCAGTGGCCAGCTCGGGGCGTTCGGCAAACTCGGTGAGGCGAAACAGTGGAGCCCTGCGCTGCTGCTCAAATACTATTTCAATGCACCGCAATCGAAATTCCGTCCGTATCTTGGTATTGGCGTGAGCCGCGTCTGGTTCACCGACGCGAAGATCACGAACGGCGTATTCGAGCAGGCAGTGTTCAATGGAGGTCCGACCACCGTATCTACGGATAGTTCGTGGGCCCCGGTTTTCAATGGTGGTTTCTCTTACGCATTCACCGACCACTGGTTCGCCGGTCTCTCGATCTCGTATCTGCCGCTCAGCACCACTGCAAAGATAAGCAGCCCATTGGTTCAGGCGCAAACCAAGATCAAGATCAACCCGATCGTCACGTACGTCAATCTTGGCTACCGCTTCTAGGTTAAGCGTAGTCGAGATTTCGGGGCTTGAACAAGAAACGCCGTCACACTGGCTGTGACGGCGTTTTGATTTTAGGCCCTGAGCCACTCCAGGACTGGTTGCGACAATGGATTGTAATTTCGACCACGACGCGCCGCCTGCAGTGCAAATTCTCCAGCTGCCTGGCGGTTCAATGGTCGACAGGAACGCTGCCGAGAGTGTGGCATCGAAGTTGCGTGAGTTAGTGTTTCCCGCGCGAAGAAGCGGGTGCCTTTAAACCCACCATCGACGGAGCCATCATGACTGCACTACCGAATACGCGAGAAGCCATTGGAGAATCGTTGAACTCGACCGGCCGCCGCGCGCGCCGCATCGCGCGACACGGTCGCCATGCCGCCGAGGACATCGGCTCGGAACTGCGCTCACTGATGTCGGAACTCGAAGAAACGCTGGCCGACGGTACACAGGCTGATGCCGCGGCCCTTCGCTCGCAATTGCGCAAACGTCTGGATGCGGCTCGCGCGCGCCTCGACGACACGCGTGAAGCCGTGCGTGAACGCGCCGAAGTCGCGCTCGCCGACGCCGACGAATACGTACATGCAAATCCATGGAAGACGATTGCAATCGTCGGCGGCCTGGCGCTTGTTGCTGGGGCTTTGCTGGCGCGCAGCCCTCGTTGATACCAGTATTTGCGCGACATCATTTATGTCGCGCGCCGCGCGGCTGCTGATTGTCGATCGCCAGGCAGGTGCGTGGCGGCCGGCGAATGCGCTACACGATTTTCGGTGCGGCACACACACGCTTTTGCGTACTGCTCGCCGCGCTGCCGCGCCGCGTCAGTTGTCATCGATGACGAAAAGACGTCGGTACTCCTTCAAGGCATACCGATCCGTCATGCCCGCGATGTAATGGGCAATCAGTCGCGGCTGTTGCGCCGGCTCTTCAGTCTGATAGGCCGGCGGCAATAGCCGCGGATCGTCCGTGAACGCGTCGAATAGACCGACCACGACCCGTCTCGCCTTGTTTGCCATCCGCATCACGCGGTAATGGCGATACAGGTTCTTGAACAGGAAACGCTTGAGCGACGCCGCCTGCGCGGCGACGCGCTCACTATGCGCGACGAGTGGCGGGGCGATCCGCACCGCGTCGAGAGACGCGGGTGCGTATCGCGCCAGATTGTTCGTGGTGGTGTCGATCAGATCGACGATCAGCGTGTTAATGATCCGGCGCACTGTTTCATGCACGAGGCGGCGCCCCTCGATGCGCGGATATTCGCTGCGCGCCGCCTGATGATGGGTGTGCCACAACTCGACGTCCGCAAGTTGCTCGATAGTCAAAAGGCCCGACCGCAGGCCATCGTCGACATCGTGATTGTTGTACGCGATCTCATCGGCCACGTTCGCGATCTGCGCTTCCAGCGACGGCTGCTGCCCTTGCAGGAATCGCTCGCCAAGCGCGCCGAGCTTGCGGGCATTCTCGCGCGAACAGTGCTTCAGAATGCCCTCCCGCGTTTCAAAACACAGGTTCAGCCCGTCGAATCCGCCGTAGTGCTCTTCGAGATCGTCGACGACGGCGAGACTTTGCAGATTGTGTTCGAAGCCGCCATGCTCACGCATGCATTCGTTGAGCGCATCCTGCCCGGCATGGCCGAATGGCGTATGGCCGAGGTCGTGGGCAAGCGAAATGGCTTCCACCAGATCCTCGTTGACGCGCAGATTGCGCGCGACTGAGCGCGCAATCTGCGCAACCTCCAGGCTATGCGTCAGACGCGTGCGGAAAAGGTCCCCCTCGTGGTTCACGAATACCTGCGTCTTGTACTCGAGCCTACGAAATGCAGTGGAATGGACAATACGATCCCGGTCACGCTGAAATTCGGTGCGCGCGCTGGGTGGCGGCTCGGGATACCGGCGACCACGCGATTGCGCCGAGTGCGCCGCGTAGGGGGCGAGATGCCCTTCGAGCGCAGCCAGAGCAGGCGTCGCGGTCAAGCCGGGGGCCTGCTTGCTGTGTGGATGAGTCAGGATGTCGCTGCGCCTTTCAGTCACCGGGTTCTCCAATCATGGGCGGCGACTCTGCGAGTCCGGGTCGGCCGGTTGGTTCCAGCCGATCGCAGCCGTTAGATGGGCGCCGCAGTTGCCGCGAGCGTCGCGCGGACGGCATCGTCGGGTGCTTCCGTGATCAGCGTGTCACCAAACCGCTTCAGCAGAATGAACTTGATCGCACCCGCTTCGGCCTTCTTGTCTACCTTCATCAGTTCGATATAGCGCGAATCACCGAGTGCGGGGCCGCGAACCGGCAGATTGGCCGCGACAATCAAATCGACCAGACGCCGACGCGCCACGTCGTCGAGATGACCGAGGCGCACGGACAGATCCGCCGCCATCACCATCCCGCAACCGACCGCCTCGCCATGCAGCCACTCGCCATAGCCGAGGCCTGCTTCGATCGCGTGACCGAACGTGTGACCGAAATTGAGAATCGCCCGAAGGCCGCCCTCTCGCTCGTCCGCAGCCACGACTGAGGCCTTGATCCCGCATGAGCGCTTGACCGCTTCAGCGAGCGCCTGCGGTTCGCATCGGTTCAGCGCGTCGATGCTGGTTTCGATCCAGTCGAAAAAGCCCGCATCGGCGATCGCACCCGTCTTGATGACTTCAGCAACACCTGCAGCCAGTTCGCGCGCCGGCAGCGTGCGCAACGCGCTGATGTCGGCGATCACGGCCTGCGGCTGATAAAACGCGCCGATCATGTTCTTGCCAAGCGGGTGATTGATGCCCGTCTTGCCGCCAACCGACGAATCGACCTGCGACAGCAGGGTAGTCGGCACCTGGATGAACGGCACGCCCCGCATATAGCAGGCGGCGGCGAACCCCGTCATGTCGCCAATCACGCCGCCACCCAGCGCGATCAGCGTGGTCTTGCGGTCGGCACGCGCGTTGAGGAGCGCATCGAAGATCAGGTTGAGCGTTTCCCAGTTCTTGTGTGCCTCGCCGTCCGGCAGAACGACGGTCGAAACCTGCTTGCCGAGCGGTGCCAATGCGTGGCGCAGCGCGTCGCCGTACAGCGGATCGACAGTCGTATTCGTGACGATGGTGACGGTAGAGCCCGCGATATGTGGTGCGAAAAGGTCGGTTCGTCCGATCAGATCGGGGCCGATATGGATGGGATAGGCGCGCTCGCCCAGTTCGACGTTGACGGTAATCATGCTTGCATTATGACGCAGGATGTCGCGCGACGCCGGCCATCTCGAGCTGCATCAACACCATATTGACGAGCCCGTTGACTGATGGACGCCCGGTTTCGATGACGAAATCAGCGCATTCGCGATACAGCGGATCGCGTACTTCGTACAGCGCTTCGAGCCGCCCCTTCGGGTCATCGGTTTGCAGCAATGGCCGGTTCTTGTCGCGCCGCGTCCTGAGCCACAGGTCGTGTGGATTCGCGCGCAGATAGACGACGAGACCGCGGCTCTTCAGAACTTCCCGATTTTCCGGCCTCAGCACCGCGCCGCCGCCGGTGGCGAGCACGATGTTGTCGCGGCCGGACAGCTCGGCGATGGTCTGGGCCTCCCGGTCGCGAAAGCCTGCTTCGCCTTCGAGTTCGAAGATGGTTGAAATGCGCGCACCCGTGCGCGCCTCGATCTCGTGGTCGGAATCGAAGAACGGCCGATCCAGCCGGCGCGCCACCGCCCGGCCCACGGTGGTTTTACCCGCCCCCATGAGCCCTACAAAAAATACATTGGCGTTTGCGTCCCGCGGTTGCAACGGTGTCCTCTGGCTAATCCGGTATGGTTCGTGCCGCAGCTTAAAGGCAAAGCGCCCGCCTTGTCGAGCCTCCGGCCGGACGCTGCGGCAGACCCTCAATTTGTCTGCACAACGCGTGGTGTGATGAAAACGACCAGTTCGCTGCGCTGGTCGCGGTGCGCGTGATGGCGAAAAAGCGCGCCCAAAAGCGGTATTTTGCCCAGGAGCGGCACGCGCGTCACATCATTGCGGTCGTCGGCCGCGTAGATGCCCCCGATCGACACCGTTCCACCGTCCTCCACTTCGACGCGCGTCTGGACGTGTTTGGTGTTGATGGCGGGTCCCGCATCCGTCTGTTCGCCGACGCTATCTTTCGCCACGTCGAGGTCCAGAATCACCCTCCCATCGGGCGTAATCTGCGGCTCAACCTCCAGTTTGAGGGTTGCCCGCCTGAACTGGACGCCCGAGACGCCTTGCCCGACCTTCGCCTGGTACGGCAGCTCGGTGCCCTGCTCGACGACCGCCTTCATCCGGTCCGCCGTCACGACACGCGGGCTCGACACGATCTGCCCCCGACCTTCCTGCTCCAGCGCGCTCAGTTCAATGTTGAGCAGGCGTGTCGCACGTGCGGCGAACAGTGTCAGCCCGGCCGTCGCTGCATCGAAGCCCGAGATCGGGCGCGCGGACAGATCGTACACCGCGCCGTCGCTACCGCCGACCACGCCCCGGGAGGTACCGTCAGCGCTGGTACCGCTCATCGAGAGCCGTACCCCAAGGTTATGCGAGAAACCCTGATCGCCTTCGACGATGCGCGCCTCGATCAGCACCTGGCGCGCCGGGCGGTCGATGGAAGCAACCAGAGCGGCGATCTGCGCAAGCCGTGCGTCGAGGTCCGTCACGAACAGCAGATTGGTGCGCGAATCGGCCATCGCGGCGCCACGTTTCGACAGCACACGCTGTGCGCCCGATGCGGTGAGAAGCTTTCGGACATCTTCGGCGTGCGCGTAGTGAAGTTCGAATGTGCGGCTCGCCAGCGGCTCCAGGTCCGCCGCCCGCGCGTGCGCCTCGAAACGCTGCTTCTGCCGCGCGGCAAGTTCGGCAAGCGGCGCCACCCAGATCACGTTGCCGCGCCGCTCCATCGCGAGGCCGTTGACCTCCAGCAAGGTGTCGAAAGCGGTACGCCAGGGCACCTTGTCGAGTCGCAGCGATACGAAGCCGCGCGCCCGCTCACTTGCAACGATGTTCAAACCCGTGAGACGCGCAAACGCGTTCAGCACCGCGCCCAGTTCGGCATGCTGGAAACTGAGCGTAACAGGTTTGCTTGCATCGGGACCTTCACCTCGCCCGCTCTCCGGCGGGCCGCCCAATCGCTGCGCAGGTGGAAGCGGCACCGGTGGACCCTCGAGTGCCTGGCCCGCCACCCCGTCGGCACGCGGCAGCGGGTTCGCGGAGCCATCGCCGGCAGACGTGCTGGTACTCGCCGGTTCATCGCCTGGTGCTTCGCTGGAAACCGGTGCGGTAGAAGCGTCCGCGGACGCCTCCGCGTCCTCCGTCGCTTCCGGGCGAAAGGGATTGGGCACCTCGCTGCCCGCACCATGCGGCAGCGGTGGCACCCCTTGGGACTCCAGCACGTCATCGGGCGGCATTTGCTCCGGGAGCGGCGGCAATGATGCGTGCGCGGCTGTCGCCACAAGCGACATGCAGCAGATCGCGCGGCAGAGTGCTTTCGTGCGCCTCATGGCGACACCTCGGCAAGCGTCAGTGTGTGCGTGCCGTCGGGACTAGACAGGGTAACGCCGAAAGCGCCGATATCGGCCACTCGTTCTTCACCCAGGTCGTCGCCGCGCGCCACTGCCGCGAGGCCGTCGGGTGTTTCCAGCAGCGCAAGGCGGCGCAGATCGTCGCGCAGCAAACCCACAAGACGCAAAAACGCGCCGTCGGACGCAGTGTGCCGATCAGATGCAGAAAACGGATCGTAGAAGAGCACGTCGTCATCCGATTGCCTGTCGGCGTCCTCGCTGGTTTGCGTTGCAGCGGGACGCAGCGCATCGAACACATCGAGCGTAGCGCTAATCACCAGCGCCCCGGTGCCTCGCTTGATCGAGACGTCCCCTGGTGTGACGAGCATGGGCAAGTTCGGCAGCCCTCGCAGGAAGCCCAGCAATGCCGGAAAGCTGGCGCGAGCAGAAAGATGTATCGGCCGTATCGCGTTCATCCCGGCACCGGTTACCGGCTGCGGCTCCAGCGCCAGCAACTCGATGCCGTATTGAGTGGCGAGTTGCGATATGACGTGCAAGTCGTCCGCGGACGTCCGTTCAATCGTGTCGCGCGCCGCCGCGTCGTCATTCGCAGCGCGCCGCAAGGCTGGCAATTGCGCAATCGCCCGCCTCGCCTCGACAAGATGCCGATCGGCTTCGTCGAGCAGAACGCGCCTGGACTGCACGCCGCTCGCGTCAGCAGCGATCCAGCCGTTCGCGCCGGCCACGAATACCGCGATCGCTATCAATGAAGCCGTGGCGGCGCGCCGACGCATGCTCCACGCTTCAAGCGGCAAACGCATCCACTGGCGCCATGTGCTTGCTAGATCGCCTGAACTCAAACCGCTGTCGCGATAGGCAACTGCACCGTTCATTGGTCACCTCGATTGATATGTGGCGCGACGGGAGACGCCGTCGCGTTCAGACCCGGATGCTGTGGACCGGGTGGCGAGCCGGACCAGCGCAGCCGGGCAGCAAAATCGACCGCCGCACCATTCGACGACGGGTTGCGTTGAGAACCCGACGCAACGTTATGATGCAGCTCGTCGATCTCGACGCTTCTGGCGTCACGCAAGGCGGCTAGTTGCTTGAGCCACGCAGCAGATGCGCCAGGGTCGTGGGCTGTTGCACGCAACTCGGTCTCTTGCGCCCGATGCCTCAATTCCCGGACGACCACGCCGCCCCCCGACTCATCGCCCAGCACATCCAGCAGATCGACAAGATGCGTCAGCGGCGCAGACACGGCGGCTGTAAGTGCTGAGCGTGTACGGCGCTCTTCTGCGTCGCGAACAAGGCGGGCATGTTCGGCTAACGGGACGTCAAGCTCCGCGAGCGAATGTGCTAGCGACGCACGCCGAGCGTCGAGCCGTGCACCTTCGAACGCCTGCCAGCCCGCAAGACCCAGCACCGCGACACCACCAGCGAGCGCGGCACCCAGCCACTCCCTGACGCAGCGCCGCCGGGCAAGACGCGCGTTGCGCTGCCGATATGGCAACAGATTGAAGCCGCCGGGTCGCACACGCTGCGCTCGCGAACGAGGTTCCAGGAACGCACTCAAGAAACCCATGCGCCTCACTCCATAAGCCCGCGCAAGGCGAGCCCGAATGCAACCGCCAGCGACGGCTCACGAGGCAACGCAACCGGAAGCGCGCGCGCGCCGCTGTCCAGCAGCGCGCACTCAAACGGCAGCACAGTGCAGCCCAACGCGTCGCCGATGTCGGCTACGGAGAATCCCACGTCATCGAGCAGTCCGATCTGACCGCCCACAATGGCACAGCTAACGCCTCCTTCTCCAAGTTCGCGCAGGGCATCGACGAGATCCGCATGCTCCGGCGCGGGGTAGCGCATCTCGCTCGCGATCGACTCGTCGACGATGCGCCAGCCGTGCACGCCGTCATCCCCGATCCAGATCGCCGCGTACGACTCATGTGCCTCCAGTTCCAACGACGCGGTGTGGCGCATTGCCCGCAAAGCGGCGTGTGGCTCGCCGTCGACCGCGGTCAGCGTGATGCCCGCAGCGGCAGCGCATTCGACACGCGCCTCGAGGTGCGCTCTCGCAGTCGCAGCGATCGTCACGCAGCCGGCACGATGCGGCGATTCGTCGATGAACCAGTCGACGGCAAGCGCATGACGTTCGATTCCGGCAACCCGCTCCGCTTCTGCCATCACCGCCGGTTCCAGTGCCGTGAGCGCGTGACTCCCGATTGCTGATTGCCGCGCGACGTGACCTGACGAGGCAAACCGGCTCAACGGCACCGAAGTCGTGAGTGTGGCCGACGCAGGCATCGCCATCGCGCATCGCAGCACATGAGCCGAGCAATCTCCCGGCAACTGCGCAAAGACGTCCCGTAACGCGGCACCGACAGCGGAACGATTGACGATCTCGGCTCCCGCCATCGCGCCCGGAAACAGCGGCGCGGCCGCGAGGCATTCGACCCGCACGGGACCACCTTCGCGAAGCCGCCGGCTCAGTACGACAAGCCGGACTTCCCGCTGGGCAAGGTCGATTCCGGCTGCGAAACGACGCACCGCCAGCAATGAATTTTTAAACGCCATGACACCCCCTTCAGACTTGCGCGCCGAACCGTTCGGACGCGACAACAGTGGGGATTCTGCTGACCGGCGCGAGTGCGCGATATTCGGCCTGATGGCTAACGCGGCCTGCCACACCACCCGCGCCGGGGCAAAAGGGCTACAGTTAAGTCATCTCTGCACGGCGCGCCGTCCCGGCGTAAGCACGCCGAAAGCAGAAAATCCGCGCGGCTATAATCGCGGGACTGTTTTTTGGTATTCATATGCATTCTTCGTCCCCTACGTCACCGCCGCCCGCCCCGCAAAAGCGCAAGAGCCCCCTTTGGCTCAAGCTCATACTCGGTTTTGTGGGGCTCATCGTGGCAGGCATCGTGTCCGGCGCGCTGGTGCTGGGCTACGCGCTGGTGGTCGCTACGCCGAACCTGCCATCGCTGGAAGCGCTCACCGACTATCGGCCGAAAGTCCCGCTGCGCATTTACACAGCCGACCACGTACTGATCGGTGAATTTGGCGAGGAGCGTCGGGATATCGTTCGCATCAAGGACGTGCCCGACAGCCTCAAATATGCGGTGCTCGCGATCGAAGATGCGCGCTTCTACGAGCACGGCGGTGTCGATCTGGCAGGGATCGCACGGGCCGGCTTCGTCGCGCTATCGAACGGTCGCGCCACGCAGGGCGCGAGCACGATCACGATGCAGGTCGCGCGCAACTTCTTTCTGTCGAGCGAAAAGACGTACACGCGCAAGATCTACGAGATGCTGCTCGCGTACAAGATCGAGTCGAAGCTGTCGAAGGATCAGATTCTCGAGGTCTACATGAATCAGATCTATCTCGGCCAGCGCGCATACGGTTTTGCCAGTGCGGCGCGCGTGTATTTCGGCAAGGATATGAAGGACCTTACGCTCGCCGAATCGGCCATGCTGGCGGGCCTGCCGAAAGCGCCATCGGCCTACAACCCGGTGGTGAACCCGAAGCGCGCGAAGATCCGTCAGGAATACATCCTGCAACGCATGCTCGAACTGCACTACATCACGCAGGAACAGTACGACGAGGCAGCGAAGCAGCCGCTCGTGGTCAAGGGCGCGGGCAAGGAATTCAGCGTGCACGCGGAATACGTTGCTGAAATGGTGCGCCAGATGATGTACGCGCAATATCGCGAAGAAGCTTACACGCGGGGCTTCAACGTGGTGACGACGATCGATTCGGCTGATCAGGACGTCGCATATCGTGCGCTTCGCAGGGGTTTGATGGACTACGAGCGGCGCCACGGTTATCGCGGCCCGGAAGCGTTCATCGATCTGCCGTCGGATCCGGACGACCGCGAACAGGCGATCGACGACGCGTTGCTCGAACATCCCGACAACGGCGAGATCATCGCCGCTGTAGTGACGTCGGCGAGCCCGAAGCAGGTGCAGGCGACGTTGATGGACGGCAACACCATCACCCTTCAGGGCGATGGTTTGCGCTTTGCGTCCTTCGCACTCGGCCCGCGTGCGCAACCTAACCAGCGCGTGCGGCCCGGAGCGATCATTCGCGTTGTCAGAAACGATGACGACGGCTGGGCCATCACGCAGCTGCCGCAGGTGGAAGGCGCGTTCGTATCGGTCATTCCGCAGGACGGCGCGATCCGCGCGCTCGTCGGCGGCTTCGACTTCAACAAGAACAAGTTCAACCACGTCACGCAAGCCTGGCGTCAACCGGGTTCGAGCTTCAAGCCGTTCATCTATTCCGCGTCTCTCGAGAAAGGACTTGGACCCGCGACGGTCATCAACGATGCCCCGCTCTTTTTCAGTGCTGCAGAAACTGGTGGCCAGGCTTGGGAGCCAAAGAACTACGGAGGCGGCTTCGACGGTCCGATGACGATGCGCACTGCGTTGCAAAAGTCGAAGAACATGGTGTCGATCCGCATCCTGAGCCACATTGGCACGAAGTACGCGCAGCAGTACATCACGCGTTTCGGTTTCGACGCGGACCGTCATCCGGCGTATCTGCCAATGGCGCTAGGCGCCGGGCTTGTTACGCCACTGCAGATGGCGGGGGCGTTTTCGGTGTTTGCGAACGGCGGCTACCGGATCAACCCGTACCTGATTGCGGAAGTGACCGACCAGCGAGGTATCCTCGTCGCGCATGCGCAGCCGCTCGTCGCTGGTCAGAGCGCGCCGCACGCAATCGAACCGCGCAACGCCTACGTGATGAACAGCCTCCTGCTGAGCGTCGCGCAACGTGGCACGGGCGCCAAGAGCAATGTCCTGAAGCGCACCGACCTCGCGGGCAAAACGGGCACGACCAACGATTCACGCGACGCGTGGTTCGCCGGCTACCAGCACACGCTGACCGCGATCGCCTGGATCGGCTACGACAACCCGCGCAGTCTCGGCGACAAGGAAACGGGCGGCGGCCTCGCGCTACCGGTGTGGATTGAGTACATGGGCAACGCGATGAAAGGCGTGCCCGAGTACAGGATGCCGATGCCGGAAGATGTCGTGACGATCGGCGATGAGCTGTATTTCGACGACCTCACGCCGGGTCACGGGTTCATTTCAACCGTCGGCGTCAGCCAGGCAACGCTTGACGAGGCAAGCGGCGGCCCGTCGGGGGCCGCGCCGGAGCAGGTGGGCGAGGAGGAAAAGCAGAACATCATGAACCTGTTCCGCGGTCACTAGACCCGACAGTCGCCTGGCTGCTTCCAGGCCGCCGCGCACTTCTGCGCCGCGGCCTGCTTTATTTTCGGGGGCATGGCGGACGCCAGGATAATCGCGCGCCGCCTGTTGCTCTCAGGGCTCGAACGTCACCGGTTCGCCGGCCTGTTGCGTCGCGTAGTCCGACAACGCAGCAAAAAACTCGGTGCCGCTGCGCGTGTCACGCCAGGCACCGTCGGCGAACCGGAAATGGAAGCCGCCGGCTTTTGCCGCGATCCAGATCTCTTTCATCGGCGGTTGAAGATTCACGATGATCTTCGTCCGGTTCGCGAATTCGAGCGTCAGAACATTGCCGCTTCGTTCCAATTCGATATCGGCATCCGTATCGTCGATTGCGCGCTCCACGGCGGCCAGAACGGCCTCGGCGCGGGTCAGGTATTCACTGTCGGACATGGTAAACTCCAGCGATTAATTATTCAGGGACGGTCATGCGAGTCGTATTCAGGATGAGCGCGATTGTAGCGGCTTTGGCAATTCTCGCTGGCGCTGCACTCGGTGGTTGCGGACAACGCGGCGCGCTCTACTTGCCTACTGTTCCGCCGCTGCCACCCAAACCCAGCGCACAGACGCAGCCGGCTTCGCCCAACGAAGTACCCGGAACCGCTTCAGAGGCAGCGCCTGCATCTGCTGCTGTCGTCGGTACTGTGCCTGATACGTCAGGTAACGCGCTTTCGTTGTCGCCGGATACCGAGCTTCGCACGACACCAGGTTCAGGCGAATCGCCTTCGACCGCACGCCCGGCTTCCGGTGCATCAACCGATCAATAAGACTTTCGCATGACTTCATCCGCATTTGCTTACGTCGACGGCGTCCTGCACGCCGAAGGCGTGTCCGTCGTCTCGCTCGCCGAACGGTTCGGCACGCCGCTCTACGTCTATTCGCGCGCGGCGCTCACCGCTGCGTGGCAAGCCTATGCGGGCGCCTGCGCAGGACGTCGCGCAGCCATTCACGTTGCCGTGAAAGCGAACAGCAACCTCGCTGTCCTCAACGTGTTCGCGCGTCTCGGCGCAGGTTTTGACATCGTATCCGGCGGCGAACTTGCACGCGTGCTGGCAGCCGGCGGCAAAGCGGAGAATGTGGTGTTTTCCGGCGTCGGCAAAAGCGCCGACGAAATGCGTGAAGCGCTTGCGGCTGGAGTGAAGTGCTTCAACGTTGAATCGATTCCCGAGCTCGACCGCCTGAACGAAGTGGCCGGTTCGATGAGCAGGAAGGCGCCCGTGTCCCTGCGCGTGAATCCTGACGTCGACGCGAAAACGCACCCCTACATTTCCACCGGCCTCAAGTCGAACAAGTTTGGCGTCGCGTTCGACGACGCGCGCGCAACCTATCGCGCCGCCGCTGCCATGCCTAATCTCGAAGTCGTCGGGATCGACTGCCACATCGGTTCGCAGATTACTGAAGTCGAGCCCTATCTGGACGCGATCGACAAACTGCTCGAACTCGTCGAACAGATCGAATCGGATGGGGTGAGGATTCGCCACATTGATGTGGGCGGCGGCCTTGGCATCACGTACGACGACGAAACGCCGCCGGACATCGGAGTATTCGTGCGTACGCTGCTCGACCGGATCGAAGAACGCGGTCACGGTCATCGTGAAGTGTATTTCGAGCCAGGCCGGTCGCTGGTCGGCAATGCGGGCGTGCTGCTCACGAGCGTGGAATTCCTGAAGCCGGGCGCGGAGAAGAACTTCGCGATCGTCGACGCGGCGATGAACGACCTCGCACGGCCGGCAATGTACGAAGCGTTCCACAAGATCGAACCGGCCGTGAAGCGCGATACCGAGGCGCACGTGTATGACGTCGTCGGGCCGGTCTGCGAAAGCGGCGACTGGCTCGGCCGCGAGCGGCGACTCGCTGTCGAAGCGGGTGACCTTCTGGTGATCCGCTCGGCGGGCGCCTATGGCTTCGTGATGAGCTCGAACTACAACACGCGCCCGCGTGCCGCGGAAGTCATGGTCGACGGCGACAAGGTACACGTCGCACGGGTGCGCGAAGAAGTCGCGCAACTATTTGCTGGCGAGTCGGTTCTGCCGGGCTGATGGAAACTGCTGCATTGAAAAAGGCGATGCGTTCAATGCATCGCTTTTTTTTTGATTCAGCGCCGTCGCTTGATCTCGTCATTGACACCGCGCATCGCCATCCGGCCCCGCAGCCACACGACCAGTCGCCAGCCCAGCAACGCAATGACAATCGCACCGTAAATCCTGGGCAGCAGCAGGTCGTGCTTGCCCGCCTTCATCCACCAGAAGTGCAGGATTGCCAGCGCGCCGATTAGATAGATCGCCCGGTGCAACGTCTGCCAACGACGCCCGAGCTTGCGCACCATTACCTTCGGCGACGTCGCAGCCAGCGGGATCAGCAGCACGAACGCGGCAAAGCCTACGGTGATGAACGGACGCTTGCCGATGTCTTTCAGCATCGCCGCGACGTCGAACCACTTGTCGAACCAGATATAAGTCGTGAAATGCAGCGTCGCGTAGAAGAATGCGTAGAGGCCGAGCATGCGGCGAAAGCGCGCCAGCGCATTCACGCCCGTCAGCCGTCGCAGTGGCGTGACAGCGAGCGTGATGCAAAGGAAAACGAGCGTCCAGAGGCCGGTCGAACGCGTGATGAATTCGATCGGATTCGCGCCGAGACGGTCCGTCAGACCGAAGAACACAATGCGTGCGAGCGGATACCACGCCGCCACAAACACTGCGACTTTTGCCGGCACAATCCAGCGGCTGCCGCCGGCTGCTGGACGCCGCGCAGCCGCAGGTCCGGCACGGCGGGCGCCTGAATCGGCGACAGATTGCGTATCGATAGCCATAGCCGTGCCAGTCAGAAGTTCTTCTTCAGGTCCATGCCCTGATAAAGCGACGCCACCTGGTCGCCGTAACCGTTGAACATCAACGTCTTGCGCTTCGGCGTGAAGAAACCATCTTCGCCGATACGCCGCTCGGTCGCCTGGCTCCAGCGCGGGTGGTCGACGTTCGGGTTCACGTTCGAATAGAAGCCGTACTCCTGCGAAGCGTACGTGTTCCAGCTGGTCGGCGGTTGTTTGTCGACGAAGCGGATTTTCACCAGCGATTTCGCGCTCTTGAAGCCGTACTTCCACGGCACGACGACCCGCACCGGCGCACCGTTCTGGTTCGGCAGCGCCTGACCGTAGACACCCATCGTCAGGAGCGTCAGCGGATTCATCGCTTCGTCCATCCGCAGGCCTTCTGAATACGGCCAGTCGAGTATCGGCTGCGACAGACCCGGCATTTGCGACGGGTCCGCCAGCGTGATGAACTGCACGTATTTCGCGTTGCCCGTCGGCTGTGCGCGCTTGATCAGTTCCGACAGCGACACGCCAACCCACGGAATCACCATCGACCAGCCTTCGACACACCGATGCCGATACACGCGTTCCTCAAGCGGCGCGAGCTTGAGCAGGTCGTCGATATCGTAGACTTTGGCGTTCTTCACCTCGCCTTCCACGCTTACGCGCCACGGCCGCGGTCGCAGCGTCCCAGCGTTCTGCGCGGGGTCCCCCTTGTCGGTGCCGAATTCGTAGAAGTTGTTGTACGTCGTGATGTCCTTGAAGGGCGTGACCTTGTCCGGTACGACGAATTTCGGGTTTGTTTTGGCCGGGAGCTTCTGCGCCTTTCCGTCCGGCGTCGTGTAAGCAGCCAGCGCCTCACCATTGACACCGATCAGTCCCCCCATTGCTGCTGCACCGGTGGCCTGCAGGATGCGCCGACGGTTCTCGAATATCGGCCGCGGCGTGATTTCGCTGCGTGGAATGTCATCCCCGCTGAGTCGAATCCGCTCGTTTCGTTTGATCCACATGGTGCTGCTCCTCAATGGCGCTCGGGGCCACGTTGATGATCGTTCGACCCTGCATGCACAGGTACTACCCCGACAAACAATCTGGATGCACGAAAATTCCGTCCCGCAATAAAAAAACCGCCGGCGCGAAGGGCCCGGCGGTTTTAAGTCGGCGGAAACCGGCAAATCTTACAGTTTTCCGTAGCTATGCAGCCCCGACAGGAACATGTTCACGCCGAGGAAGGCGAACGTGGTGACCAGCAGCCCCGTCAGCGCCCACCAGGCGGCGACGTGACCGCGCAGGCCCTTCATCAGCCGCATATGCAGCCAGGCCGCGTAGTTCAGCCAGACGATCAGCGCCCACGTTTCCTTCGGGTCCCAGCTCCAGTAGCCGCCCCAGGCTTCGGCCGCCCACAGTGCGCCGAGAATCGTCGCAATCGTGAAGAAGGCGAAACCGACCGCGATCGACTTGTACATGACGTCATCGAGCACTTCCAGCGCCGG